>DXDZ01000026.1 GCA_019115185.1 Candidatus Agathobaculum merdipullorum | reverse complement strand
CCATTCACCCGCACACCAAGTTCCATGGCCAGGTTTACGTTCTGAAGAAGGAAGAGGGCGGCCGTCACACCCCGTTCTTCAACAACTACCGTCCCCAGTTCTACTTCCGTACCACCGACGTTACTGGCGTTATCACTCTGCCGGAAGGCACTGAGATGTGCATGCCGGGCGACAACGTTGAGATGGACGTTGAGCTGATCACCCCGATCGCTATCGAGGAAGGCCTGCGTTTCGCTATCCGTGAGGGTGGCCGCACCGTAGGTTCCGGCGTTGTTACCAAGATTAACGCTGACTAATCGCTGCTTTCAAAAGCTCCCATGCTCTGCATGGGAGCTTTTTCCTGTTTAACTGCGCATTTCGTGCGGAAAAATACCGACAAGGAGGGATGCGCTATTAAACAGGATAAAATCAAACAATATCAGATGGAAGCGGCGCAGAAGCAATTTGAGTGGTTGTCGTACAGTACACCTGGGGCATCGTCACGAAAGTGTGAAGCAGAAGCGTCGGACGGTGTCCCCGAAGGGGTTGCATTGCCACCAAATGGGCGCGGATGTGGGTACGCACATCCCATGCGAGGAACAAACAGTGAAGATTTGACCGAATGGTGCACCAATCACGAAACCTGATAGCAAAGCTGCCGGACGGATTCCGGCAGCTTTGCTATCAGGTTTGGATTTTACATTTATTTCGTCTTGTGTTACAATAAATCGAGTAATGGAACCCGCAGATTGCTTGCCGCATAGCCTGAAAACAGGAGGGGAGACTCATGTCTGTTTTTTGGGAAGCGGTACTTGCAATCTTTGCAGCCATAGGAATGTATACGTTTTTGCATGTGGTTTATGAATTGAGTGTTGCACGATTGCTACGCATGCATGGTTCGGCAGAACTGACATTGTACGGCGATGGCAATGATGCCGCCAGTGAACAACTGATTCGGATTGCTTTGCGTGTGCGTAAGCAATATCTTCCGGGGTTGTCCATCACGTTTGTCGAGATCGGCTGTGGTGGTGAGGATAATATTGCAAAGCATTTGGCATCCAGACAGGATATTATGTATTTGGAATGATAGATAGAAAGAGGAACGGTTGAGCTTGGACGAGAAAGAGTATGTGCTGATTCGCGGCACAGTGGAGCAAATTGTTTTTTACAATGAGGAAAACGGATATGCAGTATTGCGATTAAGTTCGGATGATGGCGCAGAGGTAACAGCAACCGGTACTTTCCCGAATATCGGCTTAGGGGAACAGGTTATCCTGACCGGCACATGGGTGACGCATCCATCTTATGGTGAACAGTTTGCAACCGAAGCGTTTGAGCGCCGTTTGCCATCCTCGGTGCGGGGTATTGCCGAATATTTGGGCTCCGGCTTGATTCGCGGCATCGGGCCGCGGCTGGCTTCTCGCATCGCGGAAAAGTTCGGAGAGGATACCTTTGATGTGCTGGCCTATGAGCCGGAACGGTTGACTGCAATTCGCGGCATCACAGAGAAAAAGGCGAGGGAGATCGGCAAGCAATTCACTGAGCAGAATGAGATGCGTCTGCTGATGGATTTTTTGGCGGAGCACCGCCTGCCGGTTTCCCTGACGCCGCTTCTGTATAAGCGCTTGCGGGACAGTGCGATTGATGCGCTGTGCGAAAATCCGTATCTGCTGTGTGATCCGTATTATGACGTGGACTTCAAGCTGGCGGATGGGCTGGCGATGGAGCTGGGGCTTTCGCTGCTGTCGGATGAGCGCGCGGATGCGGGCGTTTTATACACGCTAGTTTTCAATCTGGATAACGGACATACGTTTATTCCGGTGGAAAAGCTGACGGCAGCCGTCTGCTCGCTTCTTTCGGACGACGATGTGTTATTTGATGAAGCGCGTGCGCTTGCTGCAATTGAGCGATTGCGCGAGCGTGGACGGCTGGTTTGTGAACATATCGCCGGACGGGATGCGGTATATCTGCGCGATCTGCACGATGCGGAAGCATATCTGGCTGAAATGCTCGGCAGCATGGCGGAGCGCAATTACCAGTATGATTTCGATGTAGATGAGTTGCTCAAAGCGTTGGTGCTGGATAGCGAGGTGCCGTATTCGGAAAAGCAGAAACAGGCGATCACGATGGCAGCGCGTAATGGATTGGTCATTCTGACAGGCGGTCCCGGCACCGGCAAGACGACAACCGTTCGCGGCATTTTGCAGGTGTTTGAGGCATTGGGTTTGAATACGTTGCTGGCGGCTCCGACCGGACGCGCAGCAAAACGGCTGTCGGACCTCACCGGAATGGAGGCCAAGACCATTCACCGCTTGTTGGAAGCGGGCTTTGGCGTGGGAGGCCGTACGGCATTCGCGCGAAATCTGACCAATCCCTTGGAGTGTGATGCGGTTATTCTGGACGAGGTTTCCATGGTGGATATCACGCTGATGCAGGCGCTGATTGAGGCGCTGCCGCATGGTGCTCGCTTGGTTCTGGTTGGGGATGCCGATCAGCTCCCCCCGGTGGGGCCGGGTAATTTTCTGCGGGATATCATCGGTTCCCATCGTGTGCCGACCATTCAGCTGACCGATATTTTCCGGCAGGCACAGCAGTCGGATATTGTGATGAACGCCCACGCAGTCAATGAAGGCCATATGCCAGTACCATCTGGCGCAGACGGAGATTTTTTCTTCTTAAAACGTGCTGATCCGGCAGCGGTGATCGAGACCGTGGCGCAGCTTTGTGCGGTGCGCCTGCCAAACCATTATGGGTTGCTGCCCTCGCAGATTCAGGTGCTCTCGCCGGCCAGACGGCAGGGGAGCGGCACCATTGCGCTCAATCGACGGCTGCAGGAGGCACTTAACCCTCCGGCGGAGGACAAGCTGGAAAAACGCTTTGGGGACTGGATCTTCCGCGAGGGTGACCGGGTGATGCAGGTGCGTAACAATTATGATATCATCTGGGAAAAGCGGGAGAATGACGAGCAGGGCACGGGTATCTTCAACGGTGACGTAGGAGAGATTTTGCAGATCTTTCCGCGTCAGGAATGTATGGTGATTCGTTTTGATGATCGCATTGCGACCTATACATATGATATGCTGGGCGAATTGGAGCTGGCCTATGCGGTGACCGTTCACAAATCGCAGGGCAGCGAATTTGATGCGGTTGTGTTGGCGTTGTCCGATGCGTTGCCGCGTCGTTTGCTGACGCGGAATATTCTGTATACCGCGATTACCCGGGCAAAACAACTGTTGGTGATCGTGGGCAGTCAGGATGTAGTGGCCTATATGGTTGGAAACAATCAGAAAGGGCGGAGATACAGCGCATTGAAGGCGCGTTTGCGCGAGGAAGCATCCGCCGAGTGAGTCGGTGCCGTTGTGTTGCATTCAGAAGATAAATAAAAAAACAGCAACCATGAGGTTGCTGTTTTTCTTTGGCGCAGCGGGTGGGATTCGAACCCACGTGCCGTTGCCGGCAAACTGATTTCGAGTCAGCCCCGTTATGACCACTTCGATACCGCTGCATATTTCTGCCTGCTCTACACAGTGCTTTGTTATTATATCATGCTGGCAATAAAAAAACAAGCTTTTTTTGAAATTATATACTCTGATATTTGCACCCCAAATCGTCCGATGCGTTTGGGTATATTGGTAAAATCAAAAGCAGCAGGCTGTGGGGCGCTGCTGCTTTTGGTTTGATATCAGGTTATTGTTTCGCTGCGCGGTACAGCACCAGCGACTCATATGGGCGCAGGTGCAGCTTGGTCTGTACAGCTGCGTCCGGATAGTTGGACAGCAGGCAGGTGAAGCCGTCAAGGTTGATTGGGCACGTCCAGTCTGCTTCGGTGCGGTAGAAGTTGTTCACGACCACCAACTGTTCGCCGTCCAGCTGGCGGGTATAGGCCAACACGGACGGATGCATTTCATCCAGTGGGGCAAAATCGCCGTAGGCGATTACATCGTACTGCTTGCGCAGTGCAATCAGCTTGCGGTAGTGGGAGAATACCGAGTCAGGGTCGCCCACCTGTGCAGCGGCGTTGATGCGCGTATGATTGGGGTTGACACTCAGCCACGGCTTAGCGGTGGTGAAGCCGCCGTGCGTGCTTGCGTCCCACTGCATAGGCGTGCGCGCATTGTCGCGCGAATGGACGCGCAGAATGTCGTAAACGCTGTCCTCGTGCAGTCCGCGCGCGCGCAGAATATGATAATGGTTGAGGCTTTCCACGTCGCGGTACTGCTCAAGAGAGGTAAAACCTGCATTGGTCATGCCAATCTCTTCGCCTTGATAGACATACGGCGTACCGCGCAGACAGTGTACGACCGTGCCCAGCATCTTGGCAGACTGTGCCCAGTATTCGCCCTCGTCACCGAAGCGGGAAACGACACGCGGCTGGTCGTGGTTGCACCAGAACACCGCGTTCCACGCATTATGGTCGCTCATGCCGGTCTGCCACGAGAACAGAATATTCTTGAGCTTGCCGAAGTCGAACGGCACCAGCACCCACTTTTCATTGCCGACAAAGTCCACCTTGAGGTGATGGAATGAGAACACCATGCTCAGCTCGCCCGTGTCTGCGCCCGCGTAGCGATAGCAGTTTTCCATGCTGGTGCTGGACATTTCACCGACCGTGATGATTTCAGCATCCGTGCCGAAAGTTGTGGCGCTGAGTTCATGCAGGAATTCGTGTACGCGCGGGCCATCGGTGTAAAAGCGGCGACCGTCACCCTGATTGTCGGACTCATACGAGCCTTTACTGATGAGGTTGACTACGTCAAAGCGGAAGCCCTTGACGCCCTTATCCATCCAGAAACGGATGACGTTTTGCAGTTCTTTGCGCACGCGGGGGTTTTCCCAATTGAGGTCAGCCTGCGTTGGGTCGAACAGGTGCAGATACCATTTGCCCTTTTCGAGCACATACTGCCACGCACTGCCGCCAAACTTGCTTTCCCAGTTGTTGGGAGGCGTGCCGTCCGCGCTGCCTTCACGCCAAATATAGAAATCTTCGTATTCTTTGTCGCCCGCCATGGCCTTGCGGAACCATTCGTGCTCGGTGGAGGTGTGGTTGAACACCATATCGAGCATCAGCCGGATGCCGCGCTTTGCCGCTTCCTGAGACAGCGTTTCAAAGTCTGCCATTGTGCCGAAGCGTGGATCGACTGCGCAGTAGTCGGCTACATCATAGCCGTTATCGCGCTGCGGGGAAGGAAAGAACGGATTGAGCCAGATATAATCCACGCCCAGCGTCTGGAGATAGTCGAGCTTCGCGGTCACACCGCCCAGATCGCCTACACCGTCGCCATCCGAGTCGAAAAAGGACTTAAAGTAGCACTGGTAAACAACACTTTTGCGAAAATCAAACATCACAGTTTTCCTCCTTCTCAGGCAAGCTCAGCTGCAATCGTCTCGCCATGCTTGGCTTCGATGCCTGTATGGAACGTCATATTGGTATGGCCGGCCGGTTCGGTCACGATGAATGCGGTGGTCTTGGGATGGCCGGCGGCTGCGATTTTGTCGGGGGAGAAGGTGATGAGCTTGTCACCTGCCTTGACCATATCGCCCTCGTGGACGAACAGGGTAAAGCCGTCGCCCTTCATGTCCACTGTGTCCACACCGATATGGATGAGCAGCTCGGTGCCGTCGGCAAGCTGCAAGCCGCAGGCGTGGCGGCTGTCCTCCATGACAACCGATACTTTGGCATCTGCTGGGGCGTAGATCGTGTCGCCTGTCGGTTCAAAGGCCAGACCTTCACCCATGATGCCCTTGGAGAATACATCATCCGGCACTTCACTGAGCGGCAGGGTGCAGCCGTCGCAGATTGCTTTGAGTACAATCGGAGAAGAAGCAGCCGGAGCTTCCACGGCAGTCGGTGCAGCAGTTTCAACAACAGAAGGAGAAGGTTCAAGCACGCGGTCCTCGCGGGACAGCTTGCGGCTGCCGACAATGTAGGTCAGAACAAACGGTACAATGATGGCAGCGGCCATCGCCAGCAGGAAGTTGAGCCAGTATTCCGGGAAAATGGACAGGATGCCCGGCAAGCCGCCGACGCCGATGCTAATAGCGGTGACGCCTGTGCCGATCGAAATAACCGCACCGCAGGCAGAGCCGATCATGCCGCAGACGAGCGGGAAACCGTATTTGAGGTTGACACCGAACAGCGCCGGTTCGGTAACACCCAGATAGCAGGAGATGCACGCCGGGATGTTGACCTGCTGTGCGCGCTCATTGCGCTTTTGCAGGAAGGACATGGCCAGCACAGCCGAGCCCTGCGCAATGTTGGACAGCGCAATCATCGGCCAGAGGTTGGTGCCGCCGTAGGTGTTGACCAGCTGTGAGTCGATGGCGTTGGTCATATGATGCAGGCCGGTCATGACGATCGGCGCGTAGAACAAGCCGAAGAGTGCGGCAAAGACCAGCTTGAAGTTGGAGGCCAGACCCATGTTGACGATATTTGCGATAAAGTCGCCGATCTTCCAGCCGATCGGGCCGACAACCGTATGCGCGATCAGCACGGCAGGAACCAGTGCACAGAACGGCACAACGACCATACTGACGACCTCGGGACAGATCTTTTTAAAGAATTTCTCTAAGTAGACCAGCACAAAGCCTGCCATAATCGCAGCAACGACTTGTCCCTGATAGCCGATCATCTGCACCTGCGCGAAGCCGAAGTCCCAAACCGGGATTTCGCTGGCAGGGGTGGTGGCAACCGAGAAGCCGTTGAGCAGCTGCGGGGAGATCAGTGTCAGGCCGAGCACGATGCCGAGGATCTGGGTCGTGCCCATCTTCTTGGTGATCGACCAGGTGATGCCGACAGGCAGGAAGTGGAAGATTGCTTCACCAATCAGCCACAGGAAGCTGTACATGCCTGCCCAGAACTGGGACACATCGGCCAGCGACTGGGTTCGGCCATTCAGCAGGTCCACTTCACCGATGATATTGCGGAAGCCCAGCACAAGACCGCCGCAGATGAGCGCCGGGATGATCGGTGCAAAGATTTCGCCCAGCGCACCCATGATGCGCTGCAAGGGATTCTGGTTGGTCTTGGCTGCACTCTTGACCGCGTCCTTGCTCACACCTTCGATACCCGCGAACTTGGTGAATTCTTGATAGAAGTTGGCGACATCATTGCCAATGATGACCTGATACTGACCGGCCTGTGTAAACGTGCCTTTCACGCTGGGGATCTTTTCGATTTCCTTTTCATCCGCTTTTTTCGGATCGACAAGCACGAAACGCATGCGTGTCATGCAGTGTGAAACCGCCTGAATGTTCACCTTTCCACCGATTTTGTCAAGCAGTGTCTGGACGTCTTGCTGGTATTTTCCCATGAATCTTCCTCCTGTATTTTTATTTTCCCAACTTGTTTAAACAAGTTTGTTTCTTGAGGATAGGATACCGCTTTATGCAACGGAAAAAAAGTCGATTCTTTAACAAAAAATTTAAAAAGATTTTGGGAGGTATGCAAAGTGAAATGGATAAAATGACGGTAAAATATTGCTGAATTCGTGCAAAAAGCTGAGATATACCCATGAATACGCAGAATTATGAAATTTTGGGTCAGATGGTTTTATAAGTACAGCGTGTGTGATATAATAATCCAATCAGGTTGTGTTACAGAGAGGTGTATCATGCCGAAGGCAAAATATGAACAATTGTATCTGATTTTGAAAGAGAAAATTGAATCCGGTACATATCCGCCGCAGGAAATGCTGCCGAGCGAACACATGCTGATTGAAGAGTTAGGGTGCTCGCGCAACACGCTGCGCCGCGCTGTGAGCGAACTGGTGCGGGAAGGGTATGTGCAGACCATGCAGGGCAAGGGCATGCGCAATATTTTTCAGCCAAGCAAGCAGACGACATTCACGCTGGGTACGATTGAGACATTCAGTGAATCCGCGGCGCGAAATCAGCAGCGCGGCGCAAGCAAGGTACTGCTTTTTTCATCGGTTACGGCGGATGCGCAGCTTGCGGAAAAGACCGGCTTTGCGGAGGGGACACCGCTGTTTTACATCCAGCGTCTGCATTACCTCAATACCCGTCCGCTGATTTTGAATCACAGCTATTTTCGGCAGGATGTGGCACAGGGGCTGACACGGCAAATTGCCGAAGGCTCGATCTACCGCTATCTGGAGAATGAATTGCACATCTCGATCATCAACAGCAAGCGCGTGGTGACGGTAGAAAAAGCAACGCTGCTCGATCTGCAATATCTGGATATGGGAGATTGCAATTGCCTTGCGGTTGTAAGCAGCCAGACTTATAATAGCGATGGTGTGATGTTTGAATACACGCAGTCGCGCCATCACCCCAACTTTTTCCGCTTTCAGGATAATGCGGTGCGGCGCTCGTCGGCGCAGCCCCGTACCAAACTGGGCGGAACGATCGATGAAAAGGAGTAAACCACATGAAAAAACGTATCGCACTGAGTTTATGCTTGGTGGCCGCGCTGCTGCTTGGCGGCTGCGGCGGCAAGAACACGACGCAGGACACGGCAGACGCGGAGGGCACGGTCATTGACCAGCAGAATGAGCAGACGGACGCTGCACAGGCTGCAACAGAAGGGATCGGCATGCATCACGCTGAAATCACAATCAAGGATATGGGCACGATCAAGGTTGAGCTGGACGGCGATGCTGCGCCAATCACAGTGCAGAATTTTATGGATCTGGCAGAAAGCGGTTTTTATGACGGCTTGACCTTTCACCGGATCATCAACGGCTTTATGATGCAGGGCGGCGACCCGAACGGCGACGGTACGGGCGGCTCCGACCAGACAATCAAGGGCGAGTTTGCCGAAAACGGCGTGGAGAACGATCTGTCACATACGCGCGGCGCGATCTCGATGGCGCGTGCGCAGGATATGGACAGCGCCTCTTCACAGTTCTTTATTGTTCATCAGGACAGCACCTATCTGGACGGGCAGTATGCCTGCTTCGGCTATGTGACCGATGGCATGGATATCGTTGACAAGATTTGTGAGAATACGCCGGTGGAGGATAGCAACGGTACGGTGCTGCCGGAGAACCAGCCGGTGATCGAAAGCATTACCATCACCGATTAACAGCATACAGAAAAAACGTCTCCGATGGGAGACGGTTTTTTTCGTATTGGGCGTGAGCAGATTCAGGAGATAGCCTCTCGGAGCTGCGTTAGAAAATATTCGGCCGCTTTGGATAAGGCCGCATATCGTTTCCAGACCAGAGACATACCCAAGGTGATGTCCGGATGGAGCGGACGAAAACATAGGCTGCTATCGCCGCTGGTGTTAATGAGCTTATCAAGCGTCAATACATACCCCGTTTTTTCGTCCGCCATTAACGATGCATTGTATGCCAAATTGTAAGTTGCGCTGATTTGCAGTTCCGACAAGGGTTTTTGTATCCATTGCAGGAAGTTGGGAAAATGAATCATTTGACGGGACAGGATCAGCGGCTTGTCCCACAGGTCCTGTGGTGCGATGCTGTCTTTTTGTGCAAGGGGGGCGTCTTTGCGCATCAAAACACCCCAGTGGTCCAGCATGGGCAGCGCCAATTGTTCATATTTGGAGGAGTCGGTTGTGCCGAGCAGCAAGCCAAAGTCAAAAAGTCCTTTGTCCAACCGGTCGATGAGGTCCTGCCCATCGCCGCTGACAATATGAAAATGCACATCCGGGTAATCCATCTGAATCTGATGTGCTACTTGCGCAATCACACGCAGCGAATCGGTTTCACCGGCGCCGATGAAGATGTCGCCGGCCATGCCATGGCCGGACTGCCGGATTTCGTTTTGAGTCTTTTGCACCAGCTCGACAATTTCCTGCGCACGTTTACGAAAAAGGCGGCCTTCTTCCGTCAGTCCGATTTTGTGGTTTCGCTTACCGCGCACCAGAAGCTGCTTGCCCAGTTCGTCCTCCAGATCTTTGAGCTGTCGTGAAATCGTGGGCTGTGTCAGATTTAAAGATTCGGCAGCGGCCGAGATGCTTTGCTCTTGCGTGACAGCCAAAAAATATTCCAAAACTCGAAATTCCATGTTCCGCCTCGCTTTCTGATGAGATACACAGGGAATCGATGCAAACAGTGTACCGATATATTACATGCTTGTCAAGCATGTAATATGGAAAAAGATAAGTATTTGCTATTGGAGGACTTTGTTCCTATAATAAAAAGAAAGAAAGCGAGCAATCATGCGATCAATCGCTTCATGCCTGAGTCCACGAAAGACAAGCGGGACGGCAGGCGTGCGATGGAGGGATGAAAAAAGTGAGCAAAAAAGTTTTGATTGTGGCATCCAGCCCGCGGCGGAACGGAAATTCCAACCGTCTGGCTGAAGCATTCGCCAAAGGTGCGGCGCAGGCGGGACATCAGGTAGAAACAGTCTACCTGTGTGAAAAAAACACCGGCTTTTGCCGGGGCTGTCTGACCTGTCAGCAGACCATGCACTGTGTCATTCACGATGACGCGGACATCATTGCGCAGCAGATGGGTGCGGCGGATGTGCTGGTGTTTGCGACACCGATCTATTATTACGGGATGAGCGGCCAGATGAAAACCATGCTGGATCGGGCTAATCCGCTGTTTCCATCGGAGTATGCTTTCCGGGATGTTTATTTGCTGACCGCGGCGGCGGAGGACGACCCGGAAACACCGGAAGGCGCGGTGCATGGCTTACAAGGTTGGATCAGCTGTTTTGAAAAAGCCCGTCTGGCAGGCAGTGTGTTTGCCGGCGGCGTGACGGATGCAGGAGAGATTGAGGGCCATCCGGCACTGCAAACGGCGTTTGAGATGGGCAGCAGGATTTGACAGGAAAGGAAGCGTATCATAATGGCAGTGAAGCAAACGGCAGGACGGGATTCGTTGGGTGATTTTGCCCCGAAATTTGCGGAGCTCAATGACGATGTATTGTTCGGACAGGTGTGGAACCGGGAGGATAAGCTCTCGCTCCGCGACCGCTCACTGGTGACAGTGGTGTGCCTGATGGCGCAGGGACTGGTGGATTCCTCGTTCCAATATCATCTGACCACGGCCAAGCAGAACGGCATCACCCGCACTGAAATCGCGGAGATCTTGACGCACGCGGCGTTTTACGCGGGCTGGCCCAAAGCATGGGCGGCGTTCCGCATGGCAAAAGAGGTCTGGGCGGAAGAAGAACAAAATGCAGACGGCAAAGCGGCGCACCAGAACGAGATGGTGTTCCCAATCGGTCAGCCGAACGATGCTTTTGCACAGTATTTCATTGGCCAGAGCTATCTTGCGCCAGTTTCGACCGAACAGGTCGGGATTTTTAACGTCACCTTTGAGCCGGGATGCCGCAACAACTGGCATATCCATCACGCAGATCAGGGTGGTGGACAGATTCTTGTATGCGTAGCCGGAAAGGGCTATTATCAGGAATGGGGCAAGCCTGCCATTGAGCTGCATCCGGGCGATACGGTTAACATTCCGGTGGGTGTCAAGCACTGGCACGGTGCTGCGCCGGATAGCTGGTTCTCGCATTTGGCAGTAGAGGTGCCGGGAGAAAACGGCAGCAATGAATGGCTGGAAGCAGTGGACGATATATCCTATGCCGCGGCGTGCGGACAGGGCTCTTGACAAATGTTCCAACAAGTGCTAACTTAATATACTAGCAAGGGAGCTTCCGTTGGAGGCTGAGAGGAGGTTTCGACCTCGACCTTACCTGATTTGGATAATGCCAACGTAGGGATGCTGGAACAAGCTGGAACCGCACATAGGTGCGGGCATTTTCGGACGCGAAAGGACATCCTGATCGGGATGTCCTTTTTTTCATATAGAAAAGATAGGAGGAACTGGGAATGAAGAAAGTACTTACTATTGCAGGCTCGGACTGCTCTGGCGGTGCAGGTGTGCAGGCGGATTTGAAAACGATGGCAGCGCATGGTGTGTTCGGTATGAGCGTGATCGTGTCGGTCGTGGCGGAGAACACGGCCCGCGTGATCGACATTCAGGATATCAGCCCCAAGATGATCGAGGAGCAGATCGACGCGGTGTTTGAGGACATCGTGCCTGATGCGGTTAAGATCGGTATGCTGTCCTCGCCTGCGTGCATGAAGGCGGTTGCGGGAAAGCTCGCGCAGTACAAGCCGCAGCATATCGTCATTGACCCGGTGATGTTCGCAAAAAACGGCGACGCGCTGATGGACCCCGCGTCAGTTGGTACGCTGATTGAATATGTACTGCCGTTTGCGGATATTCTGACACCCAATATCCCGGAAGCACAGTACATTGCGGATATGCAAATCAAAACACCTGCGGATATGGAAGAGGCGGCGCGCCGCATCCATGCCAAGGGCTGCCGCAATGTGTTGGTCAAAGGCGGCAAAAATATGGCGGGCGCGGTGGATGTGCTGTATGACGGTACGGATTTTCACCGCTATGAGATCGCGCAGCTGGACACCACTAACACCCACGGGACAGGCTGCACGTTATCCTCAGCGATTGCGTCCAATCTGGCGCTTGGGTATTCCATCCCAGAGGCAGTGGAGCGTGCCAAGTCCTATGTAACGGATGCCATCCGTCATGCGCCGGGCCTTGGCAAGGGCTGTGGCCCGCTGAATCATTTTTGCCGTATTTTCCCGGAGGAGTGAGCATAAATGAAGACAAAATCCATTCGTAAACTGACGATTGCGGGACTCTTGGTGGCAGTGGCGGTCGTCGGCAGCTTATTTTCTATCCCGGTGCTGGGCGCGAAGTGCTCACCCGTGCAGCACATGGTCAATGTGCTGGGCGCGGTGCTGCTCGGTCCGTGGTATGCGGTCGGCATGGCGTTTGCCGCCTCGCTTATCCGTAATCTGCTGGGGCTGGGCAGTCTGCTGGCGTTCCCCGGCTCGATGATCGGCGCGCTGCTGTGCGGCCTGCTCTATAAGCTGTGGCCCAAGCTGCCGGTTGCGTATATCGGAGAGGTGTTCGGCACGGGCATTCTGGGCGGTATCGCGTCCTATCCGATCGCGGCAGTGCTGATGAACAACTCGGCCGCGGCGCTTTTCACCTTTGTGCCTTCTTTTCTGGTTTCGACCGCGGTTGGCGCTGCAATTTCAGTTTTTGTGCTGGCAGCGTTTAAACGCACACAGGTGTTTGGTCAGCTCGAGGGGGCACTGCGGTGACGGAAAGCCTGAAACAGATCGTATCGCATACCCAGTCGGTCCGACCAATGGTGCATTCGATCACCAATAACGTAACCATCAACGATTGCGCGAATATCATCCTTGCGGCCGGCGGCACGGCCATCATGGCGCAGGATGAGCGCGAAGTCGAGGAAATTACATCGCACGCGGATGCGCTGGCGCTCAATATGGGCGCGTTGCGTGCGCAGGAAGCTATGCTGCTGGCGGCGCGCGCGTCTAAGCGGCTGGGGCATCCGGTCGTACTCGACCCGGTTGCCGCCGGGGCAAGCCGTCTGCGCAGCGAAATGTGCGGCCGGTTACTGGCCGAGGGGCTGGTGAATGTCATTCGCGGCAATGCCTCGGAGATCCGTGCGCTTGCGGCCGGACAGGAGAACGCCGCAGGCGTGGAGGTAGATGCGCTCGACCGTGTGACCGAGCAAAACCTTGCCGAATCTGCGGCGTGGCTGCGTCAGTTCAGCCGCCAGACCGGCGTGGTCGTCATGCTGACCGGCGTGATCGACCTGATAACCGATGGACAACGCACCGCGGTGCTGCGGGGCGGCAGTGAGCTGATGGGCCGGATTACCGGTGCCGGCTGCATGCTCACGTCGCTGACCGCATTGTATTGCGGCGCGAATCCAAATAAACTTTTTGAGGCTGCTGTTGCGGCGGCGGAGGTGATGAATCATTGCGGAGAACAAGCGCAGGTACGTGTGCGTAAAGAGATGGAGGGCACCGCTTCCTTTCGCACACGCCTGATCGACGCGGTCAGCTTGCTGACTGCCGATGATTTGGCAAACGTACATCAAATTCAACTGATTTAAGTAAAAAATCACAACAAGTGCTGCCGGCAAACTGCCGTCAGTCTAAGTCATTCATTGGGGGTACCACCTTGAAAAACAACCAAACAACCGAAAGACTGCTTGATGCGTCCCGGGAAATCTGGGCGGGTTATCTGACCCATCCCTTTGTCCGGGGCATTGCAGACGGCAGCCTTGCTGTAAACAAATTCCGTTTCTATCTGTTGCAGGACTATTTGTACCTGTTCGATTACGCAAAAGTATTTGCGCAGGGCGTGGTCAAGTCCCGCGAGCCTGAGGTTATGCGCCTTTACGCATCCTATGTGGCCAGCATTTTAAACGGCGAAATGGAGATCCATCGCGGCTACATGGCGCGGCTGGGCATCACTGAGGCGCAGGCGGAGTCCGTCAAGCCTTCGTTGAGCAACCAGTCCTATACCGCTTATATGCGTGCGGTCGCGGCTGAGGAAGGCCCGGCCGAAATCTTAGCGGCCGTGCTGTCGTGTGCGATCAGCTATGAGTACATCGCAAAGTGGATCGTCAAAAATTATCCGAATGCCGAAAATCATGATTTCTACGGCGAATGGGTACGCGGCTACGCCAGCGAAGACTATGCCGCGGAAAACCAGCGCCTGATCGCGCTGATGGAGCGTCTGAGCGCGGATTACACCGAAACGAAGCTCCAGCGCCTGACCGATATTTTTGTCGATTGCTCGCGCTATGAAGCGATGTTCTGGGATATGGCGTGGAACGAGGCTATGTAAGGCAATGCTCGAGTTTCAAAACGTCGTCTTCCAATATGACAGCGAGGATTTCAATATTATCGATGGCCTGTCGTTTCACATCGCTCCGGGAGAGTTCGTGTCGGTCATCGGCCCATCGGGCTGCGGCAAGTCCACGATCTTTCGCCTGACCAATCAACTGTTGTCCAAAAAGTCTGGCGAGATTCTGGTCGGCGGAGAGAAGATCGATGGGCGGCGCGGCTACTGCGGCTACATGCCGCAGCGCGACCTGCTGTTTCCGTGGCGCAGCGTGCGGGACAACCTGTGCCTGCCCATGGAGATTTGCGGCGGCATCAGCCGTGCGGAGATGGCACAGCGCGCCGACGAGACACTGGCTCATGTCGGTCTGTCCGGCTGGGGTGATAAGCGTCCAGATGAGCTTTCCGGCGGTATGCGGCAGCGCGCGGCTTTTGCGCGCACGCTGCTGACCGGCTCGGATTTGCTGCTGCTGGACGAGCCGTTTTCCGCGCTGGATTTTCTCACGCGTATCAATATGCAGGAGTGGCTGCTGGACCAGTGGGAGAGCGATCACAAGACTGTGCTGTTCATCACGCATGACGTAGAAGAGGCGATTTTTCTGTCCAGCCGCGTGCTGGTGGTAGAAGAAACGCCGATCCGCCGTCTGGTGTCGTTTGAAGTGCCGGCGACTTATCCGCGTACACGCGCGTGCCTGACTGAACCGAAAATGCTCGCGCTGCGGGAGCAGCTGATCGACCTGCTGCGGCGGGAGGTGTCGGCATGAGGAAAAACGCCAATCTGCCCGCACTGCTGTTTTTGTTTGCGCTGCTTGTCCTGTGGCAGGCGGGCGCAATGGGCATGGATGCGGCTTACATTCTGCCGTCGCCGACGCAGATTCTGGTGCGTATGTGGGAGCTGCGCGGCCCACTGCTGACCGCACATTTGCCTGCAACGCTGCTGTGCACAGGCATCGGTCTTGCCATTTCGATCGTGCTGGGGCTATTGCTCGCCGTTTGGATGGACGCCAGTCCGATTGCGGAGAAAATGCTTTATCCGCTGATCGTCGCGTCTCAGACTATCCCGACGACCGCGCTGGCACCGCTTTTTGTGCTGTGGTTTGGCTACACGATCTGGAGCAAGGTGCTGGTCACTGTACTGATTACTTTCTTCCCAATTGCAATCACCGTGTTTGACGGATTTCGCTCGGCCAGCACGGACATGATTGATATGCTCAAGACATTTGGCGCGGGCAAGCGAGATATTTTCCTCAAGCTCAAGATGCCCGCTGCGCTGCCGTACTTTTTCTCGGCCATCAAAATGGCGATTCCACTGTCCATCATCGGCGCGGCGATCGGCGAGTGGCTGGGTGCGCAGGCCGGTCTGGGCTATTTCAGCCGTCGTATGATGACCCAGCTGGACGGTGCGGGCGTATTTGCCCCCATCGTGCTGCTGAGTGTTGTGGCCATGGTGGCGGTCGCCATCGTGTCGTGGATTGAGAAAAAGGTCGTCACTTGGCGCGGCAGTTTATAACAGAGGTACAACAGAAAGGAACGGAACATAAATGAAAAAGAGAATTTTTGCTGCGTTGGCAGCATGCGCGCTGCTGCTGAGCGGCTGCGCGGGCAGCCAGACGGCTGGAAATAACGAGGCAAACACAGGGGATCAGAAGGGCGATCTGCGTGAGCTGACCGTCGTACTCGACTGGTATCCTAATGCGCTGCATGCGTTTCTGTATCAGGCGGAGCAGGCCGGTTATTTTGCCGAGGAAGGTTTGACGGTCAACATCCAGCCGCCCGCAGGCGTGAATGACGCGATGAGCATGGTCGCTGCCGGCAAGGCGGACATCGGCCTGTATTATCAGCAGGACGTTATTCAGGCGCGTGTTGAACAGAATGTGCCGGTCAAATCGATCGCCGCAGTCGTGCAGGCGCCGCTCAATATTGTGCTTTCGCTCAAGGACAAGAATATCACCGAGCCTGCTGATCTGGTCGGAAAGACGGTCGGCTATGCGGGCACCGAGCTGTCCGAGGCGCTGATCCGCAGCATCATGCAGAAAAGCGGACAGGACCCGTCGAGCGTAAAGATGGTGGACGTTGGTTTTGACCTGATGAGCTCAATGGTGACAGGCAACGTCGATGCAACGATCGGCTGCCTGGTCAATCACGAGGTGCCGCAGATGGAGAAGGAAGGTTTTGAAGTCAACTACTTCTTCCCGGATGACTACGGTGTGCCGCAGTATTACGAAGGCATCTTCCTGGCAAACGATGACATGATTGCAAACGAGCCGGAGGTGCTGGCTGGTTTCCTGCGCGCCTGCCAGAAGGGTTTTGAGGACTTCAAAAACGATACCGATACAGTTCTGCAGGTGCTGCTCGACAATCAGGATGAATCCAACTTCCCGCTTGACCCGGATGTAGAAAAGCAGTCTTGCCAGACGTTGCTGCCGCTGATGGAAACGGCGGATGCACCTTTCCTCAGCCAGAGTGAAGCCTGCTGGCAGGAGAACATCGACTGGATGTATGATGAAGGCTTGATCTCGACGAAACCGGATGTCTCCGAAGTCATGGCGACCATTGATTTTTGATGATCGTTGCATCTGAATCGGATGCGGAAAAGATAGTTTAATTAAAAATGCTCCCTGTGTGGTGACAGCTTTTGCTGTTTCACAGAAAGGGAGCATTTTTATATTACGCAAGTAGATTTTAAAACAAACGGCCGACAGATGAAACCTGCCGGCCGTGAGAATATAGCGAATGAAATTGGTGATACGAAAACGTTATTCCGGCTTGCGGTCGTCGCCGAAAAAGAAAGTTGTCAGCACGCCGGGGCCGGTATGCGAACCAATCACCGTGCCGATATAACGAATATCCGATTGCACGCCGCGCTGTTTCAGCAGTTCCGCCAGCTTTTGCGAATCCTCCGGGCAGTCGCCGTGACAAATGCGGACGGTTTGCTGTTTGTCGGACATTTCTCGAACGGTCCGATCGGCAAGATACAGGAGGGCTTTCTGCCGTCCGCGCACTTTACCGCATACGTTGAGCTTGCCCTCGTTATCCACCCAGATCAGCGGCTTAATGCCCAGCAGACTTCCGACAACGGCAGAGGTTTTGCTCAGGCGTCCACCGCGGTGCAGGTGTCCCAAATCGTCCACGGTAACCAGATGAATGACATGCAGGCGCATTTGCTCGATAGCGGTGGCTGTTATTTCCGCGGTGCAGCCGCTGTCGCGCATTTCACGTGCTTTGTCTACCAGCAGGTATTCGCCGCCGGTGGCAGAGAGCGAGTCCACGCAGAAGATTTTTCGATCTGGATAGAGAGGAGCCAGCTCGTCGCGCGCCATACAACCTGCTTGGAACGTGCCGGACAGGCCGGATGAAAAACCGATATACAGCACATCCTGCCCAGCATCCAATGCTTCGCGGAAAACGGTCAGGAAGGTATCGAGCTTTGCTTGTGAGGTGCTTGATTGCTTGCCCTGCCGCAGCAAATCGTAAAACTGATGGAAAGAAACCGTTTGTCCACAATCTTCCTCGATGGTGCGGTTGTCAATGGTAAAGGAGAGCGGTACACATTTGATGTCATTCTGGGAAAAGTAAGCGGCGGTTTCGTCAATGGTGGAATCGGTGACAAGCGTGAACGGATACATGGGCATACTCCTTTCGGGCGGCATAAATTTAGCCGATGATTTCAAAAGCGGTATCGCACGCACCCGTCAGGGAACGTGCAGGGCCTTGCGACATAATTTCATAGGTGTTTTCACAGCCAATCAGACCGATGCCGTCCAGCGCGATTTTTGGCTCAACAGCAAGCGTCATACCGGCTGCGAGCGGTGCGGTGAAGCCCTTGGCCAAAACAGGGGTTTCATCCATCGTCAGGCCGATTGAGTGACCGATAAATTTGCAGGCGTTCATAAAGCCGGTGCGGAAAGCGGGATCAACACAAGCGAGCAGCTTTTCATAGATTTCTGCCGGAACTGCACCCGGCTTCATCATGGCTGCGACTTCATTTTCCAGAAAAACGCATTGTTCCCGTGCTGCACGAATCAGGTCGCCTTGTGGATGGCGATTGAGCTCTCCATAATAAAAAGTGATGCTTTTGTCGGTATGATAGCCATGCATACCGCAAGGGATATCCAGCAATACCACATCGCCTTCGTGCAAACGACGCTCGGAAGAGCCGATGGACTTCATGGCGATGCAGGTGCCCACCGTGCCGGAAGGACTGTCGAGCGCTGCGGCGCACAGACTGTTTTCGCTGAAGCTGGCAACACCCAGCACATCCTCGGCTGCGGGCTGGTTGAAGCGGGAGATGCCCATGGCACCGCGGTCGAGCATCGCAGTGCAGACTTCACTGCAAAGGCGCGCCTCGCTGACGCCGGGGCGTAGCAGAGCAGGAGCAATCTCTTCGATGACTTGCTGATGCAGACGACCGGACTGGCGCATGCAGTCAAGTTCGTATTCGCTTTTTACAGTGCGCAGCTCGGCAAGCACATTGTCTGCCGATTTTGGCGTAAAAGGGAGATATTTATTCAGCATGGCCAGCTTTTGCAGCGTCATGGTGCGCGATGCCACATAAACGGTTTCCGGTATCTTCGGAAAGGCTTCCGCAATGCCGCGGAAGCTGCCGAGCGGGCGGATATCATCAAACAGGGATTCCTGTCGTGCGCAGTCATAGGAGCGACGCACGAACAAAGAGGCTGTATCAGGGGTGATGACAAGCGCGCCCTCCTGCATCGTACCGGTGAAATAATAAAGATCAATTTTGTTATCCAAAATCATCATGGACCATGCGGGATCGCGCTGCGTCATAGTATGGCGTAAGCGGTCAAGACGAGCCGACAGTTCATCGGCAGGAACAGGGGTATGGGGCATTGCTATCGTCCTCTCCGGTAAAGAATTTGAAATTTGTATATTTTATCTTAACACAGATTTGGACTGAGGGCAATGTATGTGGATTGACTTTTGCAAATTGGTGCGCTATCATGATATCTGTGAAAGTTTTTGATGAAAGGAGTCGGGTTATGCGCAGACTGGTTGGTCGTCTGTTGGGCGACCGTCGGGTTGTAGGCGGTTTTTTGCTGGCGCTGCAGCTTCTGATTGTAATGTATGGACTGGGATGGCTGAGTGAGACCTCCAGCTGGATGCCGCATGTATTAACCGTGCTGAGCGTTATTATTGTGATCTGGCTCGTGCGAAAATATGATAATCCGACCTATAAAATTACATGGATCATTGTCATATTGCTTCTGCCGCTATTTGGTGGATTGTTCTATCTGCTCTGGGGAAATACGCCGCTCAATCGCGCGCGTACACAGCATAAATATGAGCCGAATCCGCCGGATTTTAAGGATTATATGCGCACACCGGCTACGGAAGAGCTGGCGCAGCGATATCCGCGTCATGCATCCCGTGCACGCTATATTGCCTCGCTGGATGGTATGCCCGCATGGACCAATACCGAGGCACATTATTTTCGCGTAGGGGAAGAAATGTTTGCTTCCATGTGTGAAGAACTCAAGCGGGCGCATAAGTTTATCTTTTTTGAGTATTTTATCATTGAAGAAGGCATTATGTGGAATACCATCCTTGACATCCTCAAGCAAAAGGTGCGGGAGGGCGTGGATGTTCGCGTGATCTATGATGATGTTGGTTCGATCGCTACGCTGCCCCAGCATTATGACCGGTATCTGATTTCGCTCGGCATTCGTGCGGTTCGATTTAACCGATTCATCCCAACGCTCAACACTTATTTGAATTATCGCAATCATCGCAAAATGATGATTATTGACGGTAATGTCGGCTATATGGGCGGCATCAACTTGGCGGATGAATATATCAATAAGAAGGTACGCTTTGGACACTGGAAGGATACCGGCATCATGTTGCGCGGTGAAGGAACGGCAAACATGACCTCGCTTTTCCTGCAAATGTGGGAGTATGTGACAGGGGAGACCGTTCCGCCGCTGGACGCTTATCTGCCGACGGCGAAGCTGCCGCCGGATGGATATGTCCAGTCTTTTGCGGATTCTCCGCTGGATGATTTGAATATCGGCGAATCCATTTATCTGCAAATCATCCATAATGCGCGCGACTATGTCTATATCACAACGCCTTATTTGGTGCTGGATAACGAAATGATTACGGCACTGACCATTGCGGCGCAATCTGGTGTGGATGTGCGCATTCTGACGCCGGGCATTCCGGATAAAAAGCTGGTTTATATGATTACCCGCTCGTATTATCAGCAGCTGCATCGTGCCGGGGTGAAGATTTATGAATACCGTCCTGGGTTTCTGCACGCGAAGAGTATCGTGTCAGACGATGTAACGGCGGTAGTCGGTACGATCAACATGGATTTTCGTTCGTTTTTCCTGCATTTTGAATGCGCCACCTGTTTTTACAATAGCTCGGTGGTGGGCGCTGTCAAACAGGATATTTTGGAAACAATCAATGTCAGCCGCCAGATTACGGATGAATGGCTGCACAAGATTCGCTGGCTGCGGTCGATTGCGGCGAGCGTATTGCGTCTGTTTGCGCCTTTATTATAAGAGGAATGCGGTTACGACCTGAGTAAGTGTCGGAAGGGATGGAATCGATGCAGCAGCAGGAGCAAATCTTATTTGCAATACTGGATGCAGGGGAACTGCTGTTGACTGCGGGGGCGGAAGTGGCTCGTGTAGAGGATACCATCCGCCGCATGGCGCATGCGTATGGTTTCGTCCGTACCGATGTGCTGACGATCACAGCCAGCATGGTGGTGACTGCGCAGACGGCAGAGGGGGATGTGTTCACGCAGACCCGTCGCATCCTCAGGCGGGAGACCGATATGCGCCGGATCGAAGCAGTCAATGCATTATCCAGAACGGTATGTCAAAACGCGCTGCCGCTGGATGCGCTTCGCATGCGAATCGAGCAAATCCGCAGCATGCCGGATGGTGCAAAATGGAGACTGCCTGTTGCGTATTTGTTGATTGCAAGCTCGTTTGCGGTATTTTTTGGCGGCTCTTGGCGGGATGGCATTGCCGCGATGCTGTGCAGTATGGTGCTGTATGCGGTGGGACGTATCGGGGCGCGGATCAGCTTGCAGCCGATCGTACTGACGGTAATCAGTGCAGCTGTTATGTGCCTTGCGGCACTGGTAACGGTCAAAGTCGGATTGGGCCAAGGGTTGGATTATATTATCATCGGCAATATCATGCTGCTGATTCCGGGCATCGCGCTGGTGACTTCGCTGCGCGATATGATTGTGGGCGACACGATCAGCGGTCTGCTGGGGGCTTGTGAGGCGCTGCTTCGCGCAATTGCCATTGCAGCCGGTTGTGCGTTGGTGCTCATGCAGTTTGGAGGCGCAATATGAACGCTCAAATGATCTTGCAGGTGATGATGGCAACGATCGGTGCGTTGGGATTCGGTTTGCTGTTTCATATGTCCGGCGGGCGTCTGCTGGCGATCACGCTGGGCGGCGCTGCCAACTGGATTTTTTATCTGGTCGGGATAGGGATTTACCATGATCGAGTGATCGCGTTTTTCGTCGCGGCATTGGCAACAGCGGTTCTGGCGGAAATTTTGGCGCGCCTGATGAAAACGCCGGTTATCACGCTGTTGGTTCCTATGCTCGTCCCCCTGATTCCGGGCGGCGATTTGTACTATACTACACTTGCATTGGTGCAGGGGGATGTGGAGGCTTTTGCGCAATATGGTGGCATGTTTGTTCGTGAGGCAGGTGCCATTTCCTTTGGCATCATTCTGGTAGCGTGTGCGGTGCAGACAGCATTTCGGTTGTGGATGCTGTTTCGGGAGCAGAAAATATAAAAGCGTTCCGCAAAACAGGTTTTTTGCAGAACGCTTTTAAAAAAGAAAATAGGATAAAAGATATGCCAAACAGCCGGCGATTGCGGCCCAGACTAGAAAAGTCAGCAGCAGACAAAAAAGATAGCTGATTGGAAAGCGTGCATAGCGCAGTTTTTCTCCCAGATCATCCGGATCACCCATCCCCAAAAGCGCAGTGGTGACAGCCTGCTCGTGCGTATCACCGCGGTCGTTTTCCAGATATTCTACGCGGGATAGAATATGATCGGTTAATTCGCGCCGCACACGTGCACGATAGGGGGGCCAGAACAGGTGGCGGCATACCTGATTGAGATAGCGGGCAATTCGTTCATCCGAGGACACATGCTTCACCTCCGACTACCTTGCCGAATTGCTTGCAGAAGGATTCCCATTCGCGGCGGCAGCGTGCAAGCGTTTTGACGCCTTGACGGGTGAGCTGATAATACCGTCGGCGGCGTCCGGCTTCGGATGCGCGCTCATATGATCGTACTTCGCCGCGTTCTTCCAAACCATGGAGGATAGGGTAGAGCGTGCCTTCTTTCATGGAAAAGGTCTGGTCGGAGCGGCATTCGAGTTCCCGAATGATCTGATAGCCATATTTGTCCTCATCTTCGAGAAGGGCGAGGACAAGCAGTGTGTTGCTCCCCGGAAAGGCAGGATCGATTTTTTTGCGCGGCATAAAAATTCCTCCCGATACCTCGATGATCGATGTATTCATAGTATATCCCGGCAGGAGGTATGTGTCAAACAATTTATTGCGAAAACCCCTTGCTTTATCAAGATATTTCCTGTATTATAATTAAGTATCTGCTCATTTTGGAGGATGAAAAAACGATGTTTACCGATTTATTCAACTGGCTGCTCGGCGCGGGGCGTGAGCTTGCGGTTGTCATTATTTCTATGGTGCCGCTGGTGGAGCTGCGCGGTGCGGTACCGCTGGGCGTTATGGCGGGTATGCCGGAGGCTACATTGATTCCGTTGGCTATTTTAGGAAATATGATTCCGATTCCGTTTTTGCTCTTCTTTGGTGAAAAAATTCTGGATTGGGTTTGCACGCTGCCGCCGCTGACCAAGTTTGCGACTGCATATAAGCAGAAATTGCTTTCCAAAACCGATCAGGTCACGAAATATGCGCGCATCGGTTTGTTCCTTTTTGTGGCAATCCCGCTGCCGGGTACCGGCGCATGGTCGGGGGCACTTATCGCCACCATTTTGAAGATGCCGAAAACCAAGGCGCTGCTGTCAATTCTGGCGGGTGTCGTCACGGCGGGCATCATTATGTTGATTGCTTCCCACAGCGTGATCGGTGTGGTGAATTTGTTTTAATGTTAAAAAAATGCGTCCGAGATGATACTCGGACGCATTTTTTGTTTTGGATCAGATGCGGCAGGTTTCCAGCAGTTCGTGTTTGCAATCCCACAGCTTTTGAGACAAATCCACAAAATAAGTCTGCGGGTTTTCAAAACGTTTGATCTGCTCCCAAAGTGTATCGACTTCAGAAAGACAATATTCGCGGATGGCTTTGATGTCCGGATTGGTATATACACAGCGTCCTGCTTTGAAAAACTGTACGCGAAGCGGACGGACGGTATAATCCGTCACAACTCTTTTCTTCCAAGTATGGATGGGATGGAAGAGGGTGTAAGGCTGGGAACTGTCGATGACCTCATCATGAACTGTCAGCACATCGCCCAATGCCTTGCCGGTTTGATTATCAAACAGGCGATAGACCTGTTTGAAGTGCGGCGTGGTGATTTTTTCCACGTTTTCCGAAACCTTGATCTTGGGGATGATTTCGCCCTCAGCATTTTCAACTGCGGCGAGTTTATAGACGCCGCCGAATACCGGTTCGGATTTGGAGGTAATCAGGCGCTCGCCAATGCCGAAGGAGTCTACACGGGCACCCTGCATCAGCAAATCGCGCACCAGATACTCGTCCAGCGAGTTGGAGGCCATGATCTGCATATCTGGGAAACCGGCTTCATCGAGCATTTTGCGCGCTTCAATGGAAAGATAAGCGATATCACCCGAGTCCAGACGGATGCCGCGCGGACGGATACCTTTTTCCTCAACCATTTCGCGGGCAACCCGCAGTGCGTTCGGGACGCCGGATTTGAGGACGTTGTAAGTATCCACCAGAAAAACGCAGTTATCCGGGTAGATATCCGAATAGGCTTTGAATGCTTCATATTCGCTGTCGAACATCTGCACCCAAGAATGCGCCATGGTGCCGCCGGCAGGGATTTTGAAATCCCGATCAGCCAGCACACAGGCTGTACCCTGGCAGCCGCCGATATACGCTGCGCGTGCACCATAGATGGCGCCGTCATAGCCTTGCGCGCGGCGTGAACCGAATTCCAAAACCGTGCGGCCTTCTGCTGCGCGGGTAATGCGGTTCGCCTTGGTAGCAATCAGGGTTTGATGGTTGATGGTGAGCAGGACCATGGTTTCCACGAACTGTGCCTGAATCATCGGTCCCGCAACGGTGACCAGTGGCTCGCCGGGGAATACCGGCGTACCTTCCGGTACCGCCCAAACGTCACACTGGAACTTAAAATGTCTGAGATAGTGGAGGAATGCTTCGGAAAAGCAGCCGCGTCCGCGCAGGTATTTGATATCTTCTTCAGTAAAATGCAGATTTTTGAAATAGTCGATCAGCTGCTCAACGCCAGCCATGATGGCATAGCCGCCACCATCCGGGACGCGACGGAAAAACATGTCAAAATATGCGCGGCGATCCGCGATTCCTTTTTCAAAATAGCCATGTGCCATGGTAAATTCATAAAAGTCGGTCAACATGGTCAAATTCTTGTCTGTCATTGCGAAAACGCCCCTTTGCGCACGTATGCCGTGCGCTTTTATTCATTCTTTGTATCTGTCTTGACACAGTACATTTATAGATATCATAGTACGTTTTTAGAAAAAGTGCAAGTATTTCTTTAATCGCAGAATACACAAAATGAATAATTATGCATAATATAAAATATTTATAAATTTTTCTTGCCAAACGATGGGATAGGGAGTATAATAAAACAGTCGAAAAAATGACAGGTTCGGAGGTAAGTCGAAATGGAAAAGAAATATAATAAAGTTGTTCTGGCGTACTCTGGCGGTTTGGATACTTCGGTGCTCATTCCGTGGCTCAAGGAGCATTATGGCTGCGAAGTAATTGCGGTTTCCGGCAACGTCGGTCAGGCGGGCGAGCTGGAAGGTCTGGAAGAGAAGGCACTCAAGACCGGCGCGTCCAAGCTGTACATTGAAGATCTGACGAAGGAATTCGTTGATGACTATATTATCCCGACCATGAAGGCCGGTGCAACCTATGAGCAGTATCTGCTGGGTACTTCTTTTGCGCGTCCGATCATCGCAAAGCGCATCGTTGAGATCGCGCTCAAGGAAGGTGCAGACGCCATTTGCCACGGCTGCACGGGCAAGGGCAACGATCAGGTGCGTTTCGAGCTGGCGATTCATGCATTTGCACCGCAGATGGATATTATCGCGCCGTGGCGTTTCTGGGAGCTCAACAGCCGTGAGAAGGAAATCGCTTATGCGGAAGCACATAACATCCCGCTCAAGATCAATAAGGAAACCAACTATTCCAAGGATAAGAACCTGTGGCACCTGAGCCATGAGGGCCTCGACCTTGAGCTGCCCTCCAATGAGGCGCCGATCAATCGCCCGGGCTTCCTTGAGTTGGGCGTATCGCCGGAGCAGGCACCGGATAAGCCGACCTATGTTACCATCCATTTTGAGCAGGGCGTACCGACTGCGGTGGACGGTGAGAAAATGGACTCGGTTGCCATCATTGAAAAGCTCAATAAGCTCGGCGGTGAAAATGGCGTCGGCATTCTGGATATCGTAGAGAATCGTCTGGTCGGCATGAAGAGCCGCGGCGTGTACGAGACTCCGGGCGGTGCGGTGCTGTATGCAGCGCATCAGAAGCTCGAGGAGATCACGCTCGACAAGGAGACTGCACACTACAAGGCACAGGTTGCCATGAAGTTTGGTGAACTGGTTTATAACGGCCAGTGGTACACTCCGCTGCGCAAGGCGCTGTCCGCTTTCGTTGACTCTACGCAGGAGACCGTCACCGGCGATGTTAAGCTCAAGCTGTATAAGGGCAATATCATCCCGGCATCTGTCACCTCGCCGTACAGCCTGTACTCCGAGGATATGGCAACGTTTAACGAGGATGATTGCTACGATCAGGCAGATTCCGCAGGCTTCATCAATCTGTTCGGTCTGCCGCTCAAGGTGCGTGCGCTGAACGACCAGATTCTGTATCAGAAGACCGGCAAGCACTTCCCGTCGGTAGAAAAGTAAATTAAATAATCGTAGGGCGGCATGTCCGAACGTGCCGCCCTACGGGTGTTTTGTGAGGTAACGCATTATGGCAAAATTATGGGCAGGAAGGTTTCAGAAAGAAACCGATCTGGTGGTAAACGATTTTAACTCGTCCATCCTGTTTGACTGCCGCTTATATAAAGAAGATATCACTGGCTCGATTGCGCATGCGACCATGTTGGGCAAGCAGGGCATCATCGAAGAGCATGAAGCAGAAAAGATTGTCGAAGGTCTCAAAGGCATTTTAAAGGATATCGAGGATGGTAAGGTGGAGTTCTCGCTCGATTACGAGGATATCCACATGAACATTGAGCAGCTGCTGACCGAGCGCATCGGCGATACCGGTAAGCGTCTGCACACCGGTCGTTCGAGAAACGATCAGGTTGCGCTCGACATGCGCATGTATGTCAAGACCGAGATTCAAGAAATCATCTCTATGATCTGCACCTTTATGAAGGCATTGTGCAAAAAGAGCCGTGAAAATCTGGATACGGTTATGCCGGGTTATACGCATTTGCAGCGTGCACAGCCGACTACGTTTGCACATTACATGATGGCTTACGCCAACATGCTCAAGCGTGACATCGGCCGTTTGCAGGATTGCCTCGAGCGTATGGATGAAATGCCGCTCGGCTCGGGTGCGCTGGCTTCGACTACATATCCGATCGACCGTGAGTTTGTCCGTCAGCAGCTTGGTTTTGCTCGCCTGACTGATAACTCACTCGATGGTGTTTCCGACCGCGACTACTGCGTGGAGCTGCTTTCGGCGCTGTCCATCCTGATGATGCACCTGTCGCGTCTGAGTGAGGAAATCATCTCGTGGTGCTCGTGGGAGTTTAAGTTTGTTGAGCTGGACGACGCTTATTCCACCGGTTCGTCTATCATGCCGCAGAAGAAGAACCCGGATGTGTGCGAATTGATTCGTGGCAAGACCGGCCGCGTATACGGTGCGCTGACCACGATGCTGACCGTACTCAAGGGCCTGCCGCTTGCGTATAACAAGGATATGCAGGAGGACAAGGAAGCGGTGTTTGGTGCAATCGACACGGTCAAGCAGTGCCTTGAGGTGTTCACACCTATGTTCTCCACCATGTCGCTGCGTCGTGATAACATGCGCAAGGCGGCGTCCGGTGGCTTTATCAATGCAACTGACTGCGCGGATTACCTGACCAAGAAGGGCATGCCGTTCCGCGATGCTTACAAGACGGTCGGCCGTCTGGTCAACCAGTGTATCAAGGCAGATGAGACGCTCGAAACAATGACGATGCGCGACTTTGCCGCGATTTCGGATAAGTTCGGTGACGATATTTATGATGCGCTCGATCTGCGCACCTGTGTCGCCGGCAGAAAGGTGATCGGCGGTCCTGCGCCGCAGGAAGTTACCCGCCAGATCGACAAGATCGAAAACTTCATCGCGGAGGTAGAGGGCGATGAAGCCTAAGGTATATATTGACGGCAAAGAAGACACGACCGGTTTGCAGATTTATGATCGGCTTTCCGGTCGGGATGATATTGATTTGCTGCTAATCGACGAGGACAAACGCAAGGACACCGAGGAGCGCCGCAAGTTTTTGAATGCGGCAGATATTGTGTTCTTGTGCCTGCCGGATGCTGCGGCAAAGGAAGCCGTTTCGTTGATCGAAAATGAGAATACCCGTGTCATTGACGCTTCGACTGCGCATCGCACCAATCCCGACTGGGATTATGGGTTTGCCGAGCTTTCCAAGGCGCACCGTATGGCGATTGCGGATTCCAAGCGGGTGGCCAATCCCGGCTGTCACGCGAGCGGATTTATTTCATCGGTGTATCCGCTTGTGGCACGCGATGTGGTGCCGGCGGATTTTGCGTTCACCTGTTCGTCGCTGACCGGCTATTCTGGCGGCGGCAAAAAGATGATTGCCGAGTATGAGAACGCAAACCGCGATCCGAAACATGATTCCGAACGCATCTACGGCTTGAACCTGCGCCACAAGCATCTGCCTGAGATGGAATATGTCTGCGGACTGATGCAGCCGCCGGTGTTTGTGCCGGTGGTGGGCGATTTCTATAAGGGCATGGCGACAACAGTCATGCTGCCCGGTCTGGATGCCGAACGGGTTCACGAGGCGCTATTGGAACATTATAAAGGGCAGAAGCTGGTCACGGTTGCGCCGCTTGGCGGTGATGAGCCGGTGATCTATGCCAATACGCTTGCCGGGCACGACAGCCTGCGGCTGATCGTGTGTGGGCACGAGGAGCAGACCATCGTCACCGCATTGTTCGACAATCTTGGCAAGGGCGCGTCGGGCGCGGCGGTGCAAAATATGAATATTATGCTCGGACTTGACGAAACAACCGGGCTGACACTGTAAAAATCCTGACTACGCTGTGCGTAAAGGAGAAATGAAACGATGAAAATTATCGAAGGCGGCGTGTGCGCCGCACAGGGTTTTACTGCGGGCAGCATTCGCTGCGGCATTAAGGAAAGCCGCACGAATGACGATACTGCAATTATCTTCAGCGCGTGCGAATGCACCGCGGCGGCGACCTATACCATGAACCGCGTCAAGGCGGCGCCGGTTTATGTTACCATGGAGCATCTGGAAAACGGCGTGGCACGTGCAATCATCGCCAATTCGGGAAATGCCAATGCCTGCGCACCGGACGGCATGGAGAACGCCCGCCGTATGACGAAGGCGGCATCCAAGCTGCTCGGCGTGGACGAGGAGGACATTGTCGTTGCGTCCACCGGCGTGATTGGTCAGCGTCTGCCGGTAGAGCGCATCGAGGAGCATCTGCCGGAGATCCAGCTGGAGGAAAACGGCTCGGAAAAGGCCAATTTTGCCATCATGACAACCGATACACGCACCAAGACCGCAGCGGTCGAGTTTACCATCGGCGGCAAGACCTGCCGCATCGGCGGCATCTGCAAGGGCAGCGGTATGATCCACCCGAACATGGGCACCATGCTGGCCTTTATTACAACCGACTGCGCCATCACGCATGAAATGCTGACGGAAGCGTTGCAGGAGAATGTGCGCAAGACCTATAACCGCGTCACGGTGGACGGCGATACCTCGACCAACGACATGTGCGTTGTGCTGGCAAACGGCAAGGCGGGCAATGAACTGATCGACTGGCAGGATGAGGACTATCAGGCGTTTTGCAAGGCGCTGAATGAAGTCAATACTCGTCTGGCGCGTCAGATTGCCGCTGATGGCGAGGGCGCGACCAAGCTGGTCACCTGTACGGTGAGCGGTTCGCGTTCGGAAGAGGCGGCAGAGCGTCTGGCCAAGGCGATTGTCGGCTCGAATCTGGTGAAAGCTGCGATGTTTGGTGCGGACGCTAACTGGGGCCGTGTGCTGTGTGCGATGGGATATTCCAAGGCGCCGTTCCGGCCGGAATATGTCACGGTTGCGTTTTCTTCTGCCGCAGGCAGCATCACGGTTTGCGAAAAGGGCGAGGCAGTCGATTTTGACGAGGATACCGCTAAAAAGATCCTGTGTGAAAATGAAGTTGTGATCGAGGTTAACGTCAATGAAGGCGAGGAAGCCGCGACTGCGTGGGGCTGCGACCTGACGTATGACTATGTCAAGATCAACGGCGATTACCGCACCTGATCAATTTACAGAATAAAGGGAAGAGGCAACATGGACACACAACTTGATGCAGAGCTGAAAGCCAAAATTCTGGTCGAAGCGCTGCCATATATTCAGAAATATTATGGTCAAACCGTTGTGGTCAAGTACGGCGGTAACGCTATGATTAACGAGGAACTCAAGGACGCGGTCATCCATGACCTTGTGTTGCTCAATCTGGTCGGCGTCAAGGTTGTCGTAGTACACGGCGGCGGACCGGAAATTTCCGAAATGCTCAAAAAAATCGGTAAGGAATCCCGGTTTGTCAACGGTTTGCGCTATACCGACCGGGAGACGATGGACATTGTGCAGATGGTGCTGTGCGGCAAGGTAAACAAGGATCTCGTTACGCTGCTTGAAAAAGCGGGTGGTCGCGGCATCGGTCTGGGCGGCATGGACGGTGGTATGTTTCAGGCTAAGCGCCTGACCGACCGCACCGGCACGGATTACGGTTATGTAGGGGACATCGTGGATGTGAACCCTGCGCCGGTTATCGATGTGCTCGAGCAAGGCTATATCCCGGTTGTTTCGACGGTAGCACAGGGCATTGATGATGAGACCAATTACAATATCAATGCGGATACCGCAGCTTGCAAACTCGCGGTTGCGCTGGGAGCCAAAAAGCTGATTCTGCTGACCGATGTGCGCGGCTTGATGCTCGATCCGGACGATGAATCGACCTTGTTGACCAACCTCAAGGTTTCCGAAGTACCCAAGCTGATGCGTGACGGCGTCATCAAGGGCGGCATGATCCCCAAGGTGGACTGCTGCGTGGAAGCGGTCCGCAAGGGCGTCGATCAGGCGAATATTCAGGACGGTCGTGTCAAGCATTCGATTTTGATTGAATTGCTGTCCAAAGTGGGCGTTGGCACGATGTTCCAGTGAGAAAGAAGCGAAATAAATGACATATCAAGAACTTAAGGCCGAGGAAAATCAATATGTGATGAATACCTACGGTCGTTTCCCGATTGCGCTCGACCATGGCGAGGGCGCGACCGTATGGGATGTGGAAGGCAAGAAATATATTGACCTTGCCTCTGGTATCGGCGTTAATTGCATGGGATACAACAACCCGAAGATTATTGACGCGATCACCGCGCAGGCGCACAAGCTGATGCATGTTTCTAACCTGTTTACCACGGAACCGATGGTGCAGGTGGCCAAAAAACTGGTGGAAAAGACGCATTTGAATGGCAAAGTATTCTTTGCTAACTCGGGTGCGGAGGCGAATGAAGGCGCGATCAAACTGGCGCGCAAGTATTCGTATGATAAATACGGCGAGGGCCGTTATAAGATTGTAACGCTCATCAATTCGTTCCACGGACGCACTGTGACAACGCTCAAAGCGACCGGTCAGGATCGATTCCATAACTACTTTTTCCCGTTTACCGAAGGCTTTGATTACGCGGTAGCAAACGACTTTGATTCTGTCCGGAAAAAGGTGGACGACATGACCTGCGCAGTGATGATGGAGCTGGTGCAGGGTGAGGGCGGCGTGCTGCCGCTCGATCCGGATTTTGTCAAACAGGTTGAGGCGCTTTGCCGTGAAAAAGACCTGCTGCTGATTATTGACGAGGTACAAACTGGCATCGGCCGCACGGGCAGCCTGTTCTGCTTCCAGCAGTATGGCATCCGACCGGATGTGGTGACCATGGCCAAGGGACTGGGCGGCGGTATGCCCATCGGTGCGGTGCTTGCGGCGGAAAGCTGCTCGAATGTTTTGACGCCGGGGACGCATGCGACCACTTTTGGCGGCACACCGATTGTATGCGCTGCGGCCAATGCCGTGCTGGATACGGTTGGGGACGGACAGTTCCTTACTCAGGTGCGCGAGAAAGGCGAATATCTGAAAAACGGGATTTTGTCACTCGGTTCTCCCAATATCCATGGAGTGCGCGGCATGGGTCTGATGCTGGGTATTATTGTAGATGAAGGAAAGCATACCGCCTTTGCCAATAAACTGATTGAAAAGGGCGTGCTGGCGATTACGGCGGGCAAAAATGCCGTTCGTCTGCTGCCGCCGCTGACCATCTCCAAGGAAGAGATGGACGAAGCGCTCAATATTATGAAAGAGGTGTTTTGATTGAAGCATTTGCTCAAGCTGCTGGACTGTTCGACCGAGGAGATCATCGGTCTGTTGGATTTGGCAGACCAGCTGAAATATGAAAAGAAGCATAATATTTCGCATCGTCATCTGGAGGGCAAGAGCCTCGGCATGATCTTCCAGAAGTCCTCGACCCGCACGCGCGTTTCGTTTGAGACCGGCATGTACCAGCTGGGCGGGCAGGCGCTGTTTCTTTCCAATCGTGATTTGCAGATCGGTCGCGGCGAGCCGGTTCAGGATACCGCGCGTGTGCTCAGCCGCTATCTGGACGGCATCATGATTCGCACTTATGAGCAGAAGGAAGTCGAGGATCTGGCAAATTACGGTTCGATTCCGGTCATTAACGGCCTAACCGATTTCTGCCATCCGTGTCAGGTGCTGGCGGACCTGATGACCATTCGTGAGAAGTTCGCGGTGCTCGAGGGCATCAAGATGTGCTATATCGGCGACGGCAATAACATGGCAAATTCGCTGATCGTGGGCGGCCTCAAGACCGGCATGAAGGTGTCGATTGCAACGCCGGAAGGCTATCGGCCGCACGCTGAGGTGATGGCGTTTGCCGAAGGAAATCCGGATTTCTTTATCACGGATGATCCGATGAAGGCGGCGGAGAATGCGGATGTGGTAATCACCGACACTTGGGCTTCCATGGGTATGGAAGCGGAAAAGGAAGTCCGCATGAAGGCGTTTAAGGGCTATCAGGTCAATGATGAGCTGCTTGCCGCTGCCAAGCCCGGCTGCATGGTGCAGCACTGCTTGCCGGCTTATCGTGAGCAGGAGATCACCACCAAGGTGTTTGAAGCGCATGCAGATGAGATTTTTGAAGAAGCAGAAAATCGTCTGCATGCACAGAAGGCGGTTATGGTCACGCTGATGGGCAATCAGGACGCATAAATATCGTTGCTAAAAAAGCAGACGAGGGAGGGGCGGTGCGCTCATCCCTTGTTTCTGTCAAGTCAGGTTCGCAATGGGGGGAACAGATTGAGCGTTCAACAAATTGATTTTTCCAAAGGCAGTGTGCGCAGAAGTACGCTTGCGGTGGCGGCGCCGATGCTGGTGGCGCAGGCACTGAATCTGCTGTACAACATTGTAGATCGAATTTATATCGGAAAAATACCGGGGGAGGGAACGATCGCACTGGCGGGATTGGGCCTTTGTTTTCCGGTGATTACTTTGGTGACGGCTTTTGCGAATTTGTTCGGATTGGGCGGCGCTCCGCTGTGTTCTATTGCGCGCGGGCAAAAGGACGAGAGCGGAGCGCGCAAGGTCATGACGAACGCCTATTTTATGCTGCTTGCGACTGGAATCGTGCTGACGGTTTTGGGGATTGGTTTGCATAAGCCGATTCTGTATCTGTTTGGTGCAAGTGATGCAACGTATCCCTATGCCGCGTCCTATATGATTATCTATCTGTTGGGAACGGTTTTTGTCATGACGTCGCTCGGGCTGAATCCTTATATCAACAGCCAAGGTTTTGCACGCATCGGTATGCTGACAGTATTGCTTGGCGCTGTGGCAAATATTGTGCTGGACCCGATCTTTATTTTTGCGCTGGATATGGGAGTGCGCGGTGCAGCCATTGCCACAATTATATCCCAATTCTTATCGGCTATCTGGGTGCTGCGCTTTTTGACCGGGCGAAAGGCAGAACTGACCATGCACTTTCGCGGGTTTCGGCCGGATTTTGTATGTATTCGTAAAATTGCGCTTTTGGGAACGGCCAGCTTTGTTATGTCATTTACGGACTGTCTGGTGCAGGTGGCATGCAATGCGACGCTGCGTCAGTTTGGCGGAGATATTTATATCAGTGTTATGACGGTCATCAATTCTGTGCGCCAAATTGCGCAGACGCCGGTTATGGCCATTTCAGACGGTGCGTCCCCTGTCATAAGCTATAATTATGGCGCACATGCATTTGCGCGGGTGCGCGCTGCCATACGGTTTATGACGCAGCTTGCCTTTGGGTACACGCTGCTGATCTGGGGGCTGATATCCGCGTTTCCCATGTTTTTTATTAAAATATTCAATCATGAACCGGAATTGCTTGCACTGGCGGTTCCCGCGCTTTATATCTACTTTTTCGGTTTCGTGATGATGGCGTTTCAGTTTTCCGGACAGTGCGTTTTTAAATCGCTCAATAAACCGCGCTTGGCGATCTTTTTTTCTTTATTGCGCAAGGCTGTAATCGTGGTGCCTTTGACGCTGTGGCTGCCGTATGTGGGTGGATTGGGTGTCAACGGCGTATTCATTGCCGAGCCAATTTCCAATCTGATCGGTGGATTGTTGTGCTATATCACAATGCGCATCACGGTTATGCCGGAATTAAAGCGGGATGCGGCATAACAGGCAGCAATATGGCTGCATTGGCGCAGACTATGGCATCTGAAGGAAAAACATAGGCGAATACCTTGCTTTTGCAGCATCTTTTCGGTATAATGTCTGCGTAAGCGGCAAAACCGCCAAAAGGAGAACGATTCATGGAACTGCATTACGACATTACACAGCAAGATTATATTGATTTTAATTTGAATTATTATGTGAACAACGCAGTGGTACAGCGCAGCATTTTGATGACGCGCATTGCGACAGCGGTGATCGTGATTTTGGGCGGCACGGCCTTGATGTACTGGGTGAAAGGTCTGAGCGTTTGGAGCGTACTGGTGTATCTGGTTCTTGCAGCGGTTTGTTTTTTTGGTACGCCGTGGTATATGAAACGCAAAGTGGTTAAGAACACCGAGCGGATTTTGCGCAATGCACGCAACAAACAGCTTTGCGGTCCGAAAACCCTGACGCTGCGGGATGATTCGTTTGAACTTGCCGGGGAAAATGAGGACACCACATATCAGTATGAGGCGGTGCAGCGTACAGCGTCGGATGACAAACATTATTATATTTTTGTAGATGAGTTTTCTGCCATTATCGTGCCGTTTTCTGCGTTTGCCGATGAGACGCAGAAAAAGGAATTCTATGACCGGATTACGGTGAATATCAAGGACGAAGCGCTCAAGTGCTGAAAAAGCTCCCCAACACGGGGAGCTTTTTGCTTTTGGAAGGGAACAGTTTCCAAAGCGGAACGTCTAACCAAACACAATAGAAAAGGAGGGATTACTGTGAAACGACGGATTTTAGCAATGGTGCTCAGTTTGTGTCTGCTGCTGCCAGTTTGTGCCGGGGCGGCGCAGGAACCCGATCGGGCGATGATGAACCCAGCACCCAAAACCGCGACACGCGGCTGGTTTTTGGAGCAGCTTGCGTCCGCCTCGGGTGAGGATGTGACAGGCAGCTCTTGGATCGACATGGAGGATTATTTTGCGGACGGTACGCAAGCATCCGACGGCATCAAGTGGGCGTTTGCCAAGTGGATCTTGAACGGTGACGACGCAGGGGAGGAGCGCGCCATGCTGCGGTTAGACGACCCCATCACACGGCAGCAAGCCGCTGCATTTTTGGACCGGTATCTGGATTATCGCTATACCGCTTTGCCCGCGGGCTGTGGCACGGGTTCGCCCTCTATGGAAAATATTGCTCCGTGGGCGCAGGACAGTGTCATGCGGTGTTGGATGTATGGTGTAATCTACACGCAGGATGCGATGGATTTCCGGCCGAACGACTTGGTCTCGGGTGAAGAGGCGGCGCAGTGGATTGAAAACGCGAATGCTGTGACCGCAAGCGCCTACTGGACACCGGAAGAAGCGGGCACGTTCGCTGACGCATTCGTTCGTGCAGCAGCCCCGAAAGAAGGCAACTGGACCCTTTCACCGTATTCTGCACGGCTGTGCCTTGCGATGCTGGCAAACGGCGCAAAGGGAGAAACGCAAGCGGAACTGCTGGACGCTTTGCGGATTGACGATCTGGAGCTTTTCAATCAGATTACGCAAGAGCAGAATGCGTTTTATTCTGGACTGGAGCGCATCATGACGATGCAGATTTCGAACTCGGTTTGGCTGAACCAAAGTTGGTTCGACGATAAGGGTGCATTCCTGCCGAACTTTGTGAAAACAATGGATGAAAGCTATCATGCGACAGTCGAAGAGGTCACAAATGCGGATTCGGTCGAGCGCGTGAACGCATGGGCGAATGAAAAGACCAATGGCAAAATCCCAACCATCCTGACCGAGGATAACCGCGAGTTTGTCACTGCGTTGATTAACGCAGTGTATTTCAAGGCCGCATGGGAAAATGAGTTTCCTGAGGACCAAACCGATAAAGCCGATTTTACAGATGCGGACGGCACGACCGGCACAGTCGATATGATGCACCAGACAAATGGCTTCGGCTACTATTCGACGCCGGGCGTCGAGGCGCTCAAGATGGATTATCGCAACTATGCGGTTGACAATGTGGATGGAGATGGGTTTGAACGCTTTATTGATGCGGATCTGAGCATGTATCTGATCAAGGCGGATGATACAATAGACGTACAAAACCTGTTGGATAGCGCGGAATTTGTTTACGGCGATGTGAATGTTTCTGTTCCAAAATTCAAGGTGGAATATGGCGCAGCGCTGGACGATGCTTTGCAGGCAATGGGCATTAAGACTGCCTATGACCACGAAAAAGCCGACTTAACCGCAATGCTTGATCCGACCGGCCTGCCGGGCGGACAGTTTTTCCTTGATACCGTGCTGCAAAAGACTTACATTGCGGTGGATGAAAAGGGTACCGAGGCCGCAGCGGTCACCGCTGCGATGGATGGTGCAGGAGCCGCGATGCCTGACCGACCGGAACTGGTGCGGGAATTTGCTGCGGACAGCCCATTCTGGTTTGTCATCCGCGACAACAACAATGGGGAGCTGTTCTTTGTCGGGCGGTATGAAAATGCGGAATAAACGGTTGACAAATACGGCTTTGGGGTATAGTATAAGCATATATTATTGCAAAAGGCGATGAAGGAAATCCCGCAGATACCCCAAAGCACCTGTAAGAGAGCGGACGACGTGGCTGGGAGCGTTCGCAGGTGTGGGCAAAGCGGCACCGATTCCTGAGCTCTGCGGCGGAAAAACACAGTATGCCGCGGCGCTTTGTCCACGTTACGGACTCCAGAGCGGTAAGCCCCAAATGGGCTTGCAAGCAGGGTGGAACCGTGGGTTTAGTATAAGCTCACCCCTGATTGAATGTCGGGGGTGGGCTTTTTTGTTCTCCCCGCAAAAACAAAAGGAGGAACACCATTATGTCCGAAGACAACAAGTACACGTTTGAAAACCCGGAATACCGCGACACCTATCGTCACACGGTATCGCATATTCTTGCGCAGGCGGTCAAGCGCCTGTATCCGGAAGTGAAGCTCGCAATCGGTCCGTCGATTGAAAACGGCTTCTATTATGATTTTGACGCACCGTTCTCTTTCACGCAGGAGAATCTGGATGCGCTCGAAGCTGAGATGAAGAAGATCTGCAAAGAAAAGCTGCCGCTTGAGCGCTTTGAGCTGCCGCGTGCGGAAGCCCGCAAGCTGATGGAGGAAAAGGACGAGCCGTACAAGGTGCAGCTGATTGACGATCTGCCGGAGGACGCAACCATTTCGTTCTACAAGCAGGGTGAGTTTACCGATCTGTGTGCCGGCCCGCATCTGGATTCGACCGGCCGCGTCAAGGGCAATGGCCTCAAGCTGATGAACGTCACCGGCGCATACTGGCGCGGCGACAGCAAAAACAAGATGCTCCAGCGTATTTACGGCACGGCTTTCCCGAAGAAGGATGAGCTGGACGCATACCTGAACATGCTGGAAGAGGCCAAAAAGCGCGATCATCGCCGCCTTGGCAAGGAGCTTGGCCTGTTCATGCTGACCGAGGAAGGCCCGGGCTTCCCGTTCTTCCTGCCCAACGGCATGACGCTCAAGAACACACTGATTGACTACTGGCGTGAGGTGCATAAGCGCTATGGTTACGTTGAGGTTTCCACCCCGGTTATCCTCAGCCGTAAGCTGTGGGAGCGTTCCGGTCACTGGGATCACTACAAGCAGAATATGTACACCACGGTGATCGACGATGAGGATTTTGCCATCAAGCCGATGAACTGCCCGGGCGGCATGCTGGTTTACAAGTCTCAGCCGCACTCCTATCGTGAGCTGCCGCTGCGTGTTGGTGAGCTGGGTCTGGTGCATCGCCATGAGCTGTCTGGCGCATTGCACGGCCTGTTCCGTGTGCGCTGCTTCACGCAGGACGATGCGCATATCTTCATGACGCCCGATCAGATGAAGGATGAGATCAAGAACGTCGTCAAGCTGTTTGACGAAGTGTACTCGGTCTTTGGCCTGACCTATACGATCGAACTGTCTACCATGCCGGAGGACCACATCGGCACGGTTGAGCAGTGGGAGCACAATCAGGACATCCTGAAGGAAGCGATCACCGAGCTGGGCAAGCCCTTCACGATCAATGAGGGCGACGGTGCATTCTATGGCCCGAAGCTGGACTTCCATCTGGCCGATTCGCTCGGCCGTACTTGGCAGTGCGGCACGATCCAGCTGGATTCCCAGCTGCCGGAGCGTTTTGAACTCGAGTACATCGGTGCGGATGGCGAGAAGCATCGTCCGATCATGATTCACCGCGTTGTACTGGGTTCGATCGAGCGCTTCATCGGCGTCATCACCGAGCACTTTGCCGGTGCGTTCCCGACCTGGCTCGCACCGGAGCAGGTGCGCGTCATGCCGATGACCGACCGCAACATTCCGTGCTCGCAGGAGGTTGTCAATCAGTTGACTGCGGCCGGTTTCCGCGTCACCATGGATGACCGCAACGAGAAAATCGGCTATAAGATCCGCGAAGCACAGGTGCATAAGGTGCCGTATATGGTTGTCATCGGTGACAAGGACGAGGAAAAGGGCATTATTTCTGTGCGTGAGCGCAAGACCGGCGAGACCACGCCGATGGAGTTGTCCGAGTTCATTGAGAAGCTGACCTATGAAGTGAAAGAAAAACTGAGATAAGGTTTATTTACCATTGCAGACGCAGCCGTTTACCTGTCGATATACCGAAAGGGGATCTTGGTATATGAAAAAGCTGGTTTCTGTTTGTTTTGTTTGCATGATGCTGACGTTCGCTGCCGGGGCGGCGAACGTCGGCACGATTGACAACGGCTATCCGGGAGACACCGAGGCGCAGGCGCAGATGTTGTGCGATCTTGGCCTGTTCCGCGGAACGGACAAAGGCTTTGCACTTGAAAAGCCCATGACACGCGCCGAGGCGGCCGCAATGCTCACGCGGTTTCTCGGTGCCGAAGAAACCGCGCTGGCAGGGGAGTGGGAACACCCATTCACCGATGTGCCGCAGTGGGCGGACCAATATGTCGGCTGGCTGTACCAAAATGGGTTGACAAAGGGTATTGCGGAAACTCAGTACGGTGCAGCAAAGAATGTTACCTGTGGACAGTACTGCACGTTTCTGGCGCGCGCTTCGACAGACTACGATTATTATTCCTGGTTGCTCCGATCTGGAGAAAACGAGGAAGAGCGGTGTGATGCGACGGGCTTTGTCCGGGGTGACGCGGTTTCGCTATCTGTTCGGCTGCTCCGTGAGAACTATCAAAAGGGCGGCAATGAGCAAGAAAAATCAGTTGCACAAGTGTTGATTGACAAGAGCGTATTCACTGTGGCACAGCTAAAAAACGCGGCGCAAAATGTGCTGCCGTTTGACTATCTGTGTTCTGGCGAGGACGCTGATTCCGAGATATGTTATATGACGGCGGGTGTCACGGTGGAATCGGTAAAAACAGGTGCGCATGTTAGTCTATGCACGCTGAACGATGATGAGCCGCCGGTTTATGCGGTGGTTGGCGGATACGATGAGGGAAAAACACTATGCCGGATCGAAATGGAGCCGATGCGGCTCGTCCCGATAGATACCTGTGGCAGCGATGCGAATTATTACGACTTGTGCCGGGTTGGAAGTACAGATTATTTCTATATTAGTGTACGGCCGGAAAACCAACCAGACAAGATGACGGTTTTGGAGATAAAGGACAACGCGGTACAGTTGACTGATATCACATTGGAAGGCAAATGGCAACTCCGGCCGTGGACGGATGGACAGCTTTTGCTGGGTCAGACACAAGGGTGGCTATTGACCGAGGACGGTGCCCGGCAAATGGATATTTACGGGCAGGTGTTTATGGAACGGTCGAACGGTGTGCTGGTGACCGAGTCGGTCACGACCGAGCGGACGGCAATCTGCACATGGACGGCGGATGGTCAGCCAATTGATTCCATCACCGTGCCGAATAACAATTTGACCTATCCGACGCCGGAGGATGATGCGCGCATGGCGTTTGCGCCTTCTCTGAAAACATATAACGATGTATACCTTTGGGGAAGCGCTGGATTGTATCAGGAGCAGGATGGCATCCTGACGCAAATCACAGACTTGCCGACTTATGACTATACGCACAACCCGGCAGATGACAGCTATGTGATCGTCACGCACGACCGCAGCCGTTTTGTGGCTTACTCAGAAAGCGCAGTCATGATGCGCACAGGCGACACGCTGATGCGTATCCTGCCGGATGGCACAACTGAGCAGTTGCTGCCCGTGTTGCCGGAGGAAAGTCTGCTGTTGGATCAGGTGAACCTGCTGGCAGACGGTCGTGTGCAATTTACCACGCTCAAGCCGACCGAGCCGCGCAGGATGGGACGTTTTACCTGCATTTTGGATGGCGGCAAGGTCACTGTGACTGACGCGACTGACGATATCTTCTATATGTGGGGCGAGGATGCCATCGAGGTTGAGCAGACGCGTTTGGATGCACTGGGCATCGGCAGCGGTGTGGCATGATTGCTACTCGAGCGCACGAATATTGTCCGAGCGGCGAAACACCTTGACATGGTACAGTCGTCCGGGTTCAAGCGGCCCGAAAGCGAACTGGCCCTGCTCATCGGTGTACAGTGCGCCCACTGGCGTTTCAGGCGCGTCGGCACAATAGATCGTAACGAGTGCGCCGGCAGCGGCTTTGCCGTCCGTGCCGGATACTGTGCCAAGCAGTGCGGGACGTTGGTCGGCGGACAGTGAAACTTTGGTTTCGATGACTTCATTGGCTGCGGGCTTTACAAAAAAAGACTGGATATAATTCACTGGGGGAAGCCCCTTTCTGATACAAAATTCTATTGGCATTTTATGAAATACAAACGGAAAAGGTGAGAAACACAATTATGGCAGATAAGAAAAAACTGGTCAGTGAAATCACATCCATGGACGTTGATTTTGCGCAGTGGTACACGGACATTGTTAAGAAAGCAGAGATGATCGATTATTCCTCGGTTAAGGGCTGTGTCATTATGCGTCCGTATGCACAGGCGATTTGGGAGAATATTCAGAAGACGCTTGACGGCATGTTCAAGGAGACCGGGCATGAAAATGTCGCTATGCCGATTTTTATTCCGGAAAGCCTGCTGCAAAAGGAAGCCGATCACGTGGAAGGCTTTGCGCCCGAATGCGCATGGGTGACCTACGGCGGTTCGGAAAAACTCGAGGAGCGTTTGTGCGTGCGTCCGACTTCGGAGACTCTGTTCTGCGAGCATTACGCCAAGATTGTGCGCTCGTGGCGCGATCTTCCTAAGCTGTACAATCAGTGGTGCTCGGTGGTACGTTGGGAAAAGACTACTCGCCCGTTCCTGCGCAGCCGTGAGTTCTGGTGGCAGGAAGGCCACACGGTGCACGCCACCGCCGAGGAGGCGATGGAGGAAACGCTGCGCATGCTGAATATCTATGCCAAGTTCTGTGAAGAATATCTGGCGATTCCGGTCCTGAAGGGTGAAAAGACCGAGAAGGAACGCTTTGCAGGCGCAGAAAAGACCTATACCATTGAGGCTATGATGCATGACGGCAAGGCGCTGCAATCCGGCACAAGCCATTATTTCGGCAACGGATTTGCCAAGGCGTTCAATATGCAGTATACGGATAAAAATAATACTTTGCAGTATATGGAGCAGACCTATTGGGGTGTCTCCACTCGTCTGATCGGTGCGATCATCATGACCCACGGTGACAATGAGGGTCTTGTGCTGCCGCCGCGCATCGCGCCGACCCAGTTGGTCGTCATTCCGGTTGCAGCACACAAGCCGGG
>DXDZ01000025.1 GCA_019115185.1 Candidatus Agathobaculum merdipullorum | reverse complement strand
AAACAGAATATACTAAAATCAGCCAAGGGTCAAGGGAAATTTAAGCAAAATTATAGGAGGTTTTTCGCTTATGGACAAGAAAAAATTTAAACTCGGCCTGCTGCCCAAGCTCATCATTGCCATCATCATCGGTATCCTGTTCGGTCAGTTCCTGCCGGAATGGTTCTGCCGCATCGTAGTGACTGCATCAACAATCTTCAGCACATTTTTATCCTTTGTCATACCGCTGATGATCCTTGCCTATGTCACCATGGGCATTGCCAACCTGAAAAACGGCGCTGGCAAACTGTTGCTCATCACCGTAATTATTGCGTATAGCTCCACACTGATTGCAGGCTTTGCCTCCTATCTTGTGGCACACAATCTGTTCCCCAGCTTCATGAGCGCGGACGCACTGGAACAAATCGCCGCTACAGCTGGAAATTCGTTGGAAACCTATTTCACCCTCAGCCTTCCCGCCCTGCTGGACACGCTCTCCGCCGTCGTACTGGCCTTTGTGCTCGGCCTTTGCCTGTCCACGCTGCGCGGCAAAACCATCGGCGATACGCTGTATAACGGCATCAGCGACTTCTCCGGCATCATTGATAAGGTTCTGCATTCGGTCATCATCCCGTTGCTCCCGCTTTACATCTGCGGTACTTTCACCGATATGACCAAATCCGGTAAAACCTTCGCCATTCTGGGCATCCTATGGAAGGTATTCCTCGTGGTCATCGTCATGCATCTGATCTGCATCGTGGTGCAGTTTACCATCGCCGGTGCTGTCAGCCACAAAAACCCCTTCACCCTAATCCGAAACCAGATCGCCGGCTATGCCACCGCACTTGGCACCCAGTCCTCTGCTGCCACTATCCCGGTCAACCTGCAGTGCGCAGAAGCAGACGGTGTTTCCGAAGAAATCCGCAATTTTGTCGTTCCGCTGTGCGCCAACATCCACATGGCTGGCTCGATGATTACCATCACCGCCTGCGCGACTGCCGTATGCCTGATGAACCAGATCCCGATCAGCCTTGCAACCGTCGTTCCCTTTGTCATGACGCTGGGCATTGCGATGATCGCCTCCCCCGGCGCGCCCGGCGGCTCCATCATGACTGCACTCCCCTTCCTTTATATGATTTTCGGCGCGGAAGCCGGCGACCCGAGCGGCCCGATCTGCGCGATCATGGTTGCGCTGTATATCACGCAGGATTCTTTTGGTACCGCGTGCAACGTATCCGGTGACAATGCCATCGGCGTAATCGTAGATACTATTTATCAGAAGTTCATCAACAAAAATCCCGCAAAATCCTGATTTTTTTGCAATCAGGTAAGGAGAACATTCATGTCCTATGTCAGTGTTTTCGATGTGTTGGGGCCGAATATGATCGGCCCCTCCAGCTCCCATACGGCAGGAGCTGCTGTTATCGCCTTTTTAGCGCACAAAATGATTGCTCCCCCGCTGAAAAAAGTGGATTTCACCCTGTATGGTTCCTTTTCCAAAACCTATCACGGCCATGGCACCGATCGCGCGCTGCTGGGTGGCATGATGGGTTTCAATACGGATGATATCCGCATCCGCAATTCCTTCCAGATTGCCGCTGAACGCGGACTTGCTTACAGCTTTACCCCCTGCGATTCCGAAACGGATATCCATCCGAACACCGTAGATATCCGTATGGAGAACACACGCGGACAAGTGATGACCGTGCGCGGCGAGTCGCTCGGCGGCGGTAAAGTCCGTATTTCCCGCATCAATGGGGTTTCTGTGGACTTCACCGGCGATTACAGCACGGTTATCGTCGTCCAACAGGACAAGCCCGGCGTCGTAGCGCATATTACCAAGGTTCTCAGCGACAGCAATGTCAACATTGCTTTCATGCGACTGTTCCGTGAATCCAAAGGGAACACCGCCTATACCATCGTAGAATCCGACGGCCGCTTTCCGGAGGGAATTGCCGAACCGCTGCGCAACAACCCCAATGTGCATGATGTAATGATTGTAGAACCGTAGGGAGAGAAAAGATATGGATTTCAAATCTGCCAAAGAGCTGTTGGAGTTGTGCCAGCAGGAACAATGCACGATCTCGGAGATCATGCGCCGCCGCGAATGTGCCTTAGGTGAAACCACCCGTGATATGGTAGACCACCGCATGGCGCGCGTGCTGGAGATCATGCGCAGTTCTGCCACGCAGCCGCTGAAAAATCCGATCAAATCCATGGGCGGACTGATTGGCGGAGAAGCAAAAAAATTATCTGCCCATGCGGCCAAAGGGAAAGCCATCTGCGGCGATGTTTTGGTCAAAGCAATGACTTATTCGGTAGCGGTGCTTGAAGTTAACGCTTCCATGGGCCTTATTGTCGCCGCCCCCACCGCCGGTTCTGCCGGTGTGGTGCCCGGATTGTTATTGGCCATGCAGGACTGCTACAAAATTTCAGACAGCCGTATAATCGACGCACTCTTTAACGCCGGCGCCATCGGCTATCTGGCCATGCGCAATGCAACTGTTGCCGGCGCGGTCGGTGGCTGTCAGGCAGAGATCGGCGTTGCGGCCGCCATGGTTGCCTCTGCGACCGTTGAGTTAATGGGCGGCTCCCCCGAGCAATGTATGGACGCTGCCTCGACCGTATTGATGAACATGCTGGGGCTGGTATGTGACCCCGTCGGCGGTCTGGTGGAATACCCCTGCCAAAACCGCAACGCTGCCGGCGTTGCTAACGCGCTGATTGCCGCCGAGCTGGCCCTCAGCGGAGTGCGACAGCTGATCCCGTTTGATGAAATGCTCGCAACTATGTATGCCGTCGGCCGACGCATTCCCATCGAGCTGCGCGAAACCGCACTGGGCGGCTGTGCTGTGACCCCTTCGGCCTGCGAGCTGTGCGGGCGATGCAGCTGAATAATACAACAACATGAAACAAAATGCCCCTTGATGTAGGGAAGGAACCGTTCCAAGTTCTATTTTCCTACATCAAGGGGTATTTTGTGACTGCCCATTTTTACTGGATCTGTTCATTTATTTTTTTCATGGTCGTTGGTGGCTCAAAACTTCATCAAAGAAGTGAATCTGCCGAATGACGATTGCTGCATGGAACAGTAAATAAAAAGCTGGGCGGCATAACCTTTCAGTAATGCCGCCCTGTGACAATCAAATTTCTTTCTTTTATTTGTCTTTTGCAAGCTGCTTGGGATATCTTTAACCCTTTACCGCGCCGGCTGTGAGTCCACCAGTAATGTACTTCTGCAAAGCGATAAACAAAATAATAATCGGGATAATGGACAATACCGATGCCGCCAGAATGGAGTTCCAGTCAACACCCATTGTAC
>DXDZ01000024.1 GCA_019115185.1 Candidatus Agathobaculum merdipullorum | reverse complement strand
AAGAGCGTCTGTATTCCAAAGCTCTATATATCGCCGACTAATCATATCGGTCTTTGTGCTAAGACAATCCGATAGCAGCACGCGTGCATCTGCCCGAATTCTTTTGAGCTGATCGCAGAAACTGGTGATTGCTGTATACACACCGCGAGCGCTGTACGGATGGGATAAAAGCGTCATGGCAAGCACATAGAAAAAGGGATTGTGTACCATGTGGAATTCTGATCAGATCGGTTTTCCAGTGTTATGTAAATCAACCTCTAATTGCTTAATCAGATACGTGTCTTCGCTTTCCCAGTCTTCTGCAAGCAGAGCCAAACATTCTCCGTATGCAAAGATATATCGATGCGTTTCATTTATTTGACCGTTCCGGAACTCGAAGACTTCCTTTGCTTCGGTAATATAAACTCGAATAAAGCTTTGATCAGAACAACTATTCCTCATCAAATCATACTCCTTTATCATCGTCATATGGGTTCATCACACGGTTATCTCCTACCCGATTTTCCCTCGGATTTTACCTCGCAGCCATTCTCTGTCACTGCTATATGAAGTAATCTGTATGCTCACCGTATCATTGATGTGGAACTGATCATCCGTAAACTGCCGCGCATAGCGGCAAATCGCCGTGCAACCATCTGGCAGCCTGCAAAATATGCCGCCTTTGTACTTGCTTATCACCGTCGCTAATCGGATTGCTCCGATCGGATGACGAAATTCTGCGCCGATGAAGGGGTCCGACTCTGCTGCCTTCACCGAGATTGTGAAATGATTCTCATCAATCGCCAAAACACGAGCTTGCAGCGTTTGGCCCGGGCTGTAACAATCGCGCAAATCACCGAGATAGGAATAAGACATTTCCGATGCACGCAGCGTACGATCATATCCGCAGGCCGTTACAGTGACCTTTGTCGGTCCGACCGCTAGGACCTGACAAGGAACTAAATCCCCTACTTTGATCTTATCTACCGAATGTGCAAGCCATCTGAGATGGTTGAGTGCCTCGATTCGGGAGCCGACCGCAAAACCGTTCCTCCTATCAATGGCGATGATGACGAACTCAATCTGTGCGCCTACCATGCTTTGCAACACAAAGCTGCTCCTATCCTCCCCAGGAAACCAGATCAACGGTTCAGGAATGATAATCTTGACGCGATATGGCGTTACCGTCAGGCATAACAAGCCATGATTCTCAGAAGCTCCTTCCGCGTGCGTTTCCTCCTCCACATTCTCCTGACCAATATCGATTTGCTCTATGCCAATCACTCTGCCTTGCATCTGCGAATAAGAGCGCAGAGACGCATAGATGCTGTTCCATTCCGCGCGCGCTTCATCATTTAATGTACTATCCAATGCGGTCCAATCTGTTGAAATGAATTCCTCACGGAATTTCTCAACCAAATCATCCATTTGTTTTTTGACCTGCATTCAAATCATTCTCCTTCCATGTCCGATTCTTTTGAATAACCAGTTGTCCAGCTTCATTTTCCCATGCCAGCAAACAGGCACATGATGAATGAATCAGCGATATCTGCGAACTGTTTTCTAGCAAAAGCACAAAAATTGGTGGAATCATGACATCCAGATGTATGGATTCTAAATCATCACACTTTTGTTTCTCTGTGCCGCTGGGCACATAAATCACACCCAGCTGTACATTCTGCCTATCGTAGTACGCATTGAGTAAATACGGCGAATGCGGCGGAATGAATTGTATTCTGCTTTGGAATTCTGCGATTGCCAGTGCCAGATCCACCGCATACAGCATCGGTTCGCAAAAATCATCCGGTGAGAATAGAATACAGTTAGCATTTTTATTCAAAATGCATTCGCCCGATGAAATAAGCTGCCGCATAGCAGTTTTTGTGGCAGAATCTGATAACCCATAATTTCTTTTCATCAACGCATATGCTTGTCGTAAGCGAAGGCAGCCCAAGATTTTTACTGTATCCAACAGCATGAGTTGCGGTTCGCTGAAGTATTTCCGACTCATGTGTTCACCATCCTTTCCCGCGATTGACCACCGGATCCAGCATGGTATCACAGCCCCGTTCCAAAATGGTACTGTACACCACCTTCGCGGTGTAAACCAGTGTGTTGCGCATCGCGGCCTTCTCGTTTTCGCGCAGCTTGACCAAGGCGCAGTCCAGCACCTCCCAGTTCAGACGCCACAGCGTCTCCCGCACCTGCAGCTGCGGATAGGTACACTTGCTGATCGTCAGCTCGCCGCAGTAGTACAGCCATGTGATCGCGTCGCGCAGCACGGCCTGCTCATCCGGCTCGAACAAGTCAAACTCGCAGCGCCGAAACAGGTGATCGAGCTCCGCCCGTTCGCGCACGCGTTCGACCGTCGTACTCCTCTCCGTATCACTCCTCTCTTTCTTTCTCTTCTCTTTCTTACTTGTGTGCGGTTTTGGCAGGTCTAGAACTGCAGTTTTGGCACTTCTTAAACTGCCATTTTGACAGGTCAAGACCTGAGGATTCGTCATATCAAGAACTGCAATTTCGGCAGGTCTTGCAGGCACCTCCTCTCCCGCATCCGGCTGTCCTTTGGGCATTGCGGGCTGTTCGGCTGCCTGTTCCGCTACATCAGGCGTCTCATCTTCTTCGTCCAGAACTGCAATTTCTGCAGGTCTTGGCGCGGGGCAAAACGGCGCGCAGTCATAGGCGTATGCGGCTTTTTCATCCAGCCGCACCTCAGCCAGAAAGATGCGGTTCGGCATACCGCGGCCTTGCCGCTGCTCCCAAAGCAGATTCTTTTGCGCCAGCTCCTTAAAGCAGCTGATTGCCTTGCGGTAGGAAACTTGCATCTCCCGCGATAGGTCTTCCCGCGTGTAGATAACATAAACCTCGCCGTGCCGGTTGACCCAGCCGTTGCGGCGGGACAACTGGAAGCGGTTGAGCAGGAACGTGTATGCCACCTTGCTCTCCAGTGACAAGCCGCTGTACTGCGGGTCGAAAAAAAGCCAGCGCGGCATCTGCATGTGGAAATGGGAGATAGCATCATTCAGCTTCATCAGTGTGAATGCCGGGCGTACTTCGGGGTTCTGTTTCATAAGGCAGCGTCTCCTTTGTTGTTGTCATGATTTTTTTCGTCATTACGCATGGTATCGAGTGTGTCCTGTATCGCATCCACCTGCGCATCGGTCAGGCGGATATCCCGTATCCCTGTCGTGTCATACCCGTCCTCGTCCGGGTAAATCAGTGGATAACGCGGCAGTGAGGACAAGTTTCCCCAGCTGGTTTGGGGTTCTGCTTCCGGCAGCCCAGACGGCTGTTCGGATGGTGGCTCCGGTGGCTGCGGAGGTTCAGGCTCTGGCGGCGTATCTTCCGCATCGTCCTCCGACGGCTTCACCGGGTAATCGGTGATGGACACCGGACGCAGCTGATCAAACGCCGCAAATTCCTCCGGTGTGATCTTATAGAGCAGCATGGGATACTGTCCGCGCAGCAGGACGATGCACTGCGCGCTATCCAGCCGCAGCACCTCATCCGGTTGCATGAGAGCGCGCTGCGTGTTGCTGCGCGTCATGGAATACGGCCGAATATTGTTTTGCAGCGGGGAAAACAACGGCGTCTGCGGGGACTGGTTGTTCGTCACCTGAATGGTCGTCATGCCGCACTTTTCCGAAATAAATTTCGCGCTGGTCGGGTCATTGACGCCCAGACAGATCGTGGCATCGCAGCACGCTGCGATTTCTTCCCATTCGTGGCGCGGATACATGTCGGCAAGCTGTGCCACGGACTGGATCAGCACCTGACATTGCATGCCAAACGAACGCGTGAACGCGATCGAGCGCTTGAAGTCGCCCAGCTTGCCGATCGACGGAAATTCGTCGAGCAGGAAGTTGACCGGCACCGGCAGCTTGCCGCCCTTCTCGCGCCGGGCGTATGCCTCCAAACGCGAAAACAGCATCGCGAAAAACAGCGAGGACAAGAACGCATAGGTGCTGTCCTGCGCCGAGAGGATACAGAAATACGCGCACGGCTTTTGCCCGGGCAGCGTCAGGTCGATCGTGCTGTCCGATGTCAGCGCGTCCACCAGCTTGTCCTGAAAGACGTTCAGACGGTTGCCGAGGCCGATCACGATGTTGCCGCGCAGGTTTTCTTTGGCGTTCAGGAACAGGCCATACGGGCCTTTGGCCGGATGCCCGGCCGGCAGATGGCGGAACTCCGCGTCAATGCGGCGCAGACCGTCCTCGGTGAGCAGATGCAGCACCCGCCCCAGCCGCCGGTCACGCAGCGGCAGCGGTCGGCCGATACTGTCCGTCTCACGCTGCACGTAGTACAGCAGTGCGGTCAGCAGATTGAGTTCGGCTTTACTCCAGAAATCCCCGGCCTCTTTTTCGCTGGAAGTGTTGGTGATGATGGTGGACGCGATGATCGGAATGAGCCGCGGGTCATGGTCTGCTTCGCCGATCGGGTTCCAATGGTCCGAGTGGTCCATATCCAATAGGTTGAAAACCCGCACCTCGTACCCTTGATCAGTCAAATACCCCGCCATGCTCTCAAACAATTCCGCCTTGGGATCGGTCAGGACGATGCTTTCCCGCCGCTTGACGCACTGGAACACATACGGCCGGACAAAGCCGCGGCTTTTGCCGGTGCCAGGTGCGCCCACCACCAACAGATTGCCGGCAAGTCCGCTTTTGACGCTGGCTGCGATGTAATCCGCATATTGATCTGCGTCCAGCGGATCGTCTTTGTACTTGCCGTAAACCGTGCCGGTCAGCGTGTCCAGCTTGCCAACTTCCAAAATGCGCTCCATTTCACGAAGATTCATAAACCGGGACGAGCCGTGCGTGCCGTCCGGAAGGATATCAAAGCCGCGCTTATCCCGCACGGCGTGATACCCAAGCAGCCAGTTCCGTGCCTTTTTGCTGCACAGCAAAATCAGCGTCAAGAACGCGGCTGTGACACCAAGGCCGGTCGGTGTGAACGGCGCGATCAGGTTAAGGACCGGGTTCACAGTCCAGATATCTGTGATACCACTGTCCGGCTGAAAGGATTGGCGTGTGCCGAGCCGAACGGAATTGATCACCATGCCATAGAAATACCAGGCAACTCCTCCCAGCACCACATACAGCCGCCAGTCGCCCGGATGCCGGGCGCGCCATCGTTGCGTTTTGGAAAGCAGTCGATCCTCCAGCTTGGCGATCTGCTCAGACAGACGCACGAGCGGCACCTTCTTCCAGCTTCCCAATGGGTTCGTCCGGGATAATGCCAATCCGGAAAAAGGGCGGCGGGAATATCTGTTCCAGAAACGACTTTTGAAAATCCAGTGCCACCAGAATCAGATTGCTGTATCCTGCCTCCCGCGCCTGTACGGCAGCTCGCTTGATATGACACAGATCCATGTCAAGCGAGATGATGGCGGGCTGATGCAAACGCGGGTCAACGAAGTCACAGGCCGGCAGCCCCATCTCTATCATTTGGCCGGATTGTTCTCCCAGCATCATGGAGAGTGGCAGACGGTAATCCGGGATACGCATCAGTTTCATTTGGAATGCGCCTTGAAGATCACAGGACAGCAGACAGGCGTGCGATGCCTCGCCTGCCAGCTGCCCGTATGTCCCTGATTTCTTGCCGACACTTTTGATCTGACCGTGCAGCAGGGCACGGTAAGCCGATGTATAGCTTTCGCCGCAGAACAGATAGCCGGTATCTGCGCAGCGGCAGCGCAGCGCAATGCCCTGCACACAATCGTGTTCCCGCTGCAGGAGTACGCGCCGTTCGGCGTGCGGATAATGCGCCGCTAGCAAGGTATCACCCAGCCGGATAAAACCGGTCACCAGATTACTGCCCAGTACATTCTGGTTTGCCCCTGCACGCAGGGCAAATGCCGGCAAATATTCGTCCTGCTGGCTGAATTCCTCGATACTGCTCATAAACGGGCTTATGCCGGCAGCGAACATGGTCACGGCCACGGCAGCGTTATCGAACCTGCGTTTGGAACGCTGGGTATGCTGGTCTGGCTGCATCGGATAGTCATGCATCTCAAGCCAGCGGTAGCCGTCTGCTGTCAACCGCCAGCCATAGGCAGCGGAGTACGGCCGCACGAAACCGTTACGCACCAGACTGCGCATCAGTGAGAGCCGGAAGAATGCAGGAAATCGATTGGCGCAGCTTTGGTCTATGTTTTTGCACCAGCCGATCAGCCGCATGGCCGGCAGCATATCTTGTGCGATCACAAATAACACCTCCTCATTTTACCGCCCATACTCATAACAGGTCGCGGTAATCGATTTTTGATTTTTTCTGTTTTTGAAACTTCTCATTTATAAATGCGGATTATATTTGCAATTTCACCTTGAATCCAAAACCGTTTCCGGGCGGTAAAATTGTACAAAGTATGGGCGGTAATACCGCCCATACAAACCGCACTTTCAACCGCCCAGTGTACGCTCGGATAAGTACCTTCCAGCGTCGTGATGCGACAGCACAACGATCTCGGTATAACCCTTGCCGTCCGGTACCGTGTCCAAAATCAGGCTGACCGTCAGCTGGTCATCGTCCGCAAACAACACGCCTTTGAGCGCATTGGTCACGCTCTTCCACTCCTTATTATCCGGGTCGTAGACATTACTGCGATGCAGGTCGGAATGCTCGGTGATAGCGACAAAGCAGTGCTTGTACCACGGCAGCACGCCGCCTCTGCCACGCCATTGCTTCAGCAGTTCCAGAATGCTGTTTTCGATGTACCCAGTCGTCCGGCGGCGCGCGTTTTGCAGCAGCGTATCTAGTCGGATCACCGTCCAGCCTTGTTTCGAAACAGTTACCGTGCCGGTGATCCCATTGGAACGCAGCGTCAGGCGCTGCGCTTTGCCGCCCTGCTTGGGCTTTTCGAGCATACTGCCAAAGGAGCGCCGCGCCGCCAGCACGGCAATCTCTGCAACGCTGAGCGTTTCGTCTGCGATCTGGCTGCGTCTCTTGGCATCCTTCGACATTTGTTCCAATTCCCTCGAAAGGTGGTAAGCTTCCTGAAAATAAAAGCTGGCGGGGTGTTCATTGCGCTGATTCATCATAATCCTCCTCTTGTTCCCACGCGGCAGCGGACTGCTGCCGCATTCGTTCATAGTTCCGTCTATCACGCATACGGGCCAGATCGCTATGGTCTGTCGTAATCAGGTCATGCTCTCGTTTGGAAGCGATGATATCTACGCCCAAGCGATTGAGACCCGCGCAGAGCAGCGCCTGTCCGCGGCTGAACCGCGCGTGCATCTGCATTTCCTCGTCTGTCAGGTGGTAATGCTGCTGGATCAGCCGCGCTTCCTCAGGCTCGGTCATCAGTGCAAATTTGATGCGGCTGTTGTTGAGCAATGCTTTTCCGAACTTGCCGTTTTCCAGCGCGAAGAAGTCCTCCAGATCCTGCGACGCGCCAATCGCTGCGGTGCCGTAGCCGCGCACGGTTTTGAACATCTCCTGAATGAAAGTCGCGGCTTCGCTATTCGACCCCGCGCCGATCAGCGACCAGATCTCATCGAGAATGATGATCTTGTTCTCCGCGCGATCCTGCTTGCAGTATTCCATGCAGATGTCCGTCGCCAGCAGTGTGCCGAACGCCAGCAAGTCTTTGCCGATCTCCGAGATATCCAGCACGATGTACTTGTTGCGCAGATCGATGTTGGTCGCTTTGCCCAGATTGGATGCGGAGCCTTTGACGAACCGGCTCAGCACCGAGGCCAGCGGCTTGGTCTCCTCTTTTTCCAGCAGCAGGTTATAGAAGTCTGTGGGCGTTGGCTGCGGCTTGAAGCTGCCATTCTTGTCCAGCAAGCTGTTGTTGTTCCGGTGGATGCCGAAGCGACGGTACAGCTGGGTGAGCGCCACATCCAGCTGCTCCATATCCTCCTCGGTCAGATTGCGGCGCAGCAGCGAAAAATAGATGTGCAGCTGGCTGATTTTGTCCGCGAGCAGCGAGCGGTTGCGCTCCTGTTCGCTTTCCTCTTGCTGCCGGGCGCGCAGGCTCTCTTCACGGATCTCCATAAAGTTGATGCAGTCCATCGAAGACGGTGCAAGCTTGATGTACAGCCCGCCGATTGCTTCGCAGGCCGCGCGGTATTCGTAACCCTTGTAAGGCGCGATCAGGCAGACCTGTTTGCCCTGCTGCCGATACCGCATGGCGATTAGCTGCAGCAGAAATGTTTTGCCCGCGCCGGACGTGCCAAGCACGATCGTGTTGGCGTTGTTGTAACGGTCGCTATCAAAGATATCCAGCATGCAGATCGATTTCCGCTGCATATCCTGCCCGATCAGGATACCGTTCTGCTCGCAAAGCTCCATCGAATAGAACGGAAATGCACTGGCTACACCGGACAACAGCGCGTTGCGCCGTGCCTTGCGTTCAATCTCGGAAGCCATGGATACCACGGGCAGAAACGAATGAAGCGCCTGCTCCTCCAGATAGTCGCACCGTTTGACGATCAGCTCCAGCGAGGTACAATGCCGCTCCACATCGGAAACGCGGGTTTCGAGCAGTTCCGGATCATCCGCTGTAACCTCGATCAGGGTGTACATATCGTAGTAATCCTCGCCCGCACGGTTCATCTGATCCTTGATATATATGCCTGCGGTGATTGCACTGTCCATCTGCTCAAAATCCGCACGGGTGTTGTCTATATCACGGATGCGGCTGCGGCTCCAAATGGTGGAGTTTGCAACCTTGGGCAGTATTTTTTCGCGTGAGCGGCGCTGCAGCGTCATTGAGACTGAAATGCCGTCCCCCATGCCGACCAGCGCCGCCATCCAACCGCCCCGTACCAGGCTTTTATAACCGTATCCCGCGATGTACAGGTAAGCATGACAGACGCCGTCCATCTCGATATAATCCTTATGGGTAAAATCCACTGCAGCCGGACAGATCAGGTCCATCACGCCGGTCTCCTCGAATTGTTCGGTGGTTTTCTGCTGTTTTCTGCGCCTGCCGGTATTTTTCTGTTCCTTTGTTTTGGGCGGTGTATCCTGCTTTGCGGCTTGTGTCGTGGGTTCTTCCCCTCCTTCGGGGTCCGGTTCCGGCTGCTGCGGCACGCCATAGTATTCCTGCAGCATATCCCGGAAGTACAAGGGTAACCGGATATGCTCTGAGGTGCGCTTGCACAACATGCGAAACACGGTCTCGACCAGATGGTTGTCGATATAGCCCGGGCTTACCACATTCAGTCCGCAGCGGGCAAGGTAACCTACAGACGAATCCATGACCTGCCGCAGCGCAGCGGCGATTTTGGCATAGCTTACATCACCGGACACCATAGAGGGTTCATACCGATAGGCGATATAAAACCGTGTTGTGAATGCCCCGTACCGCACCAGCTGGTTGACCTCGTTGATGTTGTCCTCAATGCAGGTGCGGCACAAAGCATCCCCCTCGGATTGCAGGAATCCCTCCATGCGTCTTGTGTACTGTTCGACGTCTACCGGCTGGGAAAGGCAGAGGATCTGCAGGTTGTCCGGCGCAATGCGCAGCCATGCGGCAAGGCTACTGATGATGCGGATTCGCTCTGCTGTGCTTTGCAGAAAATAGTTTGTCGGCAGCACCTCAAACAATGCGGCATACCCGCCGTCCCGCGTTCGCACAACGCCGTATTTGATATCCGCAATGGGCAGGCTACCCTGTAGGTCGTCATTTGCGGGCGCGATGGCCTCGGCCGCGCCCACTTGATCCCCGAAGATGATTTTTTTGATGTCCACGTTTGATCGAGCCTCCTTTATTGATGGCGATTCGCCGGCATCTGCGCCAACGCACATAGGTACATAAAAACCGGGATAAGGATTCATCCCGGATGCCGATCAGGCCGAAGCCGCAGACCGGCACAAGCAGACACAGCGACAAAATTAGCTTGACCGTGACGGAAAACGGCGTGTAGTGCGCGATCAGGCTGCACAGTCCGAATGTCGGCAGGGCAAGCACAGCTGCTTCAATGCAGTTGCGCAGTTCAAACAGACCAAGCACACGACCTGCATCGGTGAAATTGACCGGGATAAAGTAGATATCTTCATTCTGCATATTCATCACTCCTCTTTGTCCGGCTCCAACAAACGCGACCGCTGATTGATAAAATCATTCAGATATTCTACCGTTTTATCTGCCCTGTCGCGAAGGATACTTTCAAAAGCATCCGCTATGATTTGATAGGTATGATCGGAACATTTTCGTTTTCGCAGTTCTATTTCACTCAAATGACGAAAATTAATACCGGCATATCGGCCTAACTCTTGAAGTGAAATCCCATACTTTTGTCGCAGAACACGAAGCCGGCAGACATATCCGTCGGAATACACTTCCATCTGTTCACCTCCACTTCAACTATCCCAACACCCAGAACGGGCCGCCGGCCGCCGCGCCCTTGTTGCACTCAGCCAGAAAAATGCTCAGATCCCACTCTTTCTGGCTGCGTTCATAACTAGCACAATCCGCGACCAAAATCTTGCCGCTGTCCGTGATGCCGCGCAGCACGATAAAGTGTCCGCCACGAGTGAAGTGTCCGGCAGACATGATCGCAATGACCAGCTTCCCCTCCTGCAGCGCCTTGACCAGTTCAGTTTTGCTCTGGCCAATGCCGCGGCACGGCACGCCGTAATGCGCCGCGCCGTCTGGAATGAGGCTGTGGTAGCTGCCGCTGCCCTCGCAGCGGTGGCCGGTACGTACAGACCAGTCGCAAATCTCCGGCGGCAGAACGGTTTTATTCGTCAGCGTGGACACGCAGATCGCAAGCGAGGTCGGGCCGCAGCCCGCGCCGGCAATCGTATTGGTCTTGCCGTACATCAGACTTCCCCAGCGGGAATCGTACTGGCTGAAATACACAACGTCCTTGGAGTTGCCGCGGCCGGTGAACACAATGTCCGAAAAGTCCATATCTGCTGAGTTGTCCGATGAACCGCTCGGCGCACTGTACTCCGCATCCGCGATGGTATTCTGGATCACCTCCGCCCACATACGCTGCATCTCGTCAAAGCCGAGCTTATCCATCAGCTCGGTTGGGGTCATGTCCGAAATCACCAGAACATATCCTTCAAAGTTTCCCTCACTGTCATATTTAGCCATTAATTCATATTTCAGCTTAGCCTGCATGGTCTGCACGATCTTGTCCTCATCAATCAGCATGACATCCTGCTCGCTGTAAACCGAGGTGATGGCAACCATCCAATAGTCATTGGTATTACCGAGATTTTTCTCGATCGAGATAAAACCAAGGTTTTCCGGCAACAAATCAATAAACAGGTTGATTGCCTTGTCTTCGAGCGTCCGCTGGTCTTTCCATGTGACCGTGAGCTGTTCCGCCTGCGCCGTCATCTCCTGAATATCCGCCGAGGATGCGCTGGGAGAACCGAACAGATTGCACGGAATGGACAGCAGCATGAGCAGCGGCAGGCCGAGACAGATCAGCAGCGCAACGCCTGCCCCTTTCAGCAAGCTCGGCGCGGCCTCTGCCACAGCGGCTGCGGTGGCACCATACGGACCGCCGGACAGCGCGCCTTTTGCGATATTCGCCGCGGC
>DXDZ01000023.1 GCA_019115185.1 Candidatus Agathobaculum merdipullorum | reverse complement strand
TGAAGGCAATACGGTCGCGGTGCGCCTTGTTCATATTGGCCTGAATTTTGAACACAAATGCCGAGAAATGATCCTCAAATGGGTCAATCACGCCGATGTCAGCCGTGCGTGCAGTCGGCGGCGGGGTCATCTGCAAAAACTTCTTGAGGAACGGCTCAACGCCGAAGTTGGTCAGTGCCGAACCGAAAAACACAGGCGACAGCTTGCCCTCGTGCACCCCCTTGAGGTCGAACTCGTCACCCGCACCGGACAGCAGTTCCACATCGTCGATCAGCGTCTGGTACTGATCCTCGGGCAGCAATCCCTCGAGAATCGGATCGTCGATGGACAGCCGCTGCGCTTTGACCTCATGGCGGAAGTCCGCCCCTTCAAAGGCAATGACCTCGTCGTCCATGCGGTCGTATACTCCCTTGAAGCGCTTGCCCGAGCCGATCGGCCAGTTAACCGCATAGGTGCCGATACCCAGCTCGTTCTCGATTTCTTCCAAAAGCTCATACGGGTCGCGTGATTCGCGGTCCATCTTGTTGATAAAGGTGAAAATCGGCACGCCGCGCATCGCACATACCTTGAATAGCTTGCGCGTCTGCGCCTCAACGCCCTTGGAAGCGTCGATGACCATGACCGCCGAGTCCGCCGCCATCAGCGTGCGGTAGGTGTCCTCAGAAAAGTCCTGGTGACCGGGCGTGTCGAGGATGTTGATGCACTTGCCCTCATAGCGGAACTGCAGCACCGAAGAGGTAACCGAAATACCACGCTGCTTTTCGATCTCCATCCAGTCGGACACCGCATGACGGCTGTTTTTCTTGCCTTTCACCATACCGGCCTCTTGAATTGCGCCGCCGTACAGCAAAAATTTCTCCGTAATAGTGGTTTTACCGGCGTCCGGATGCGAAATAATCGCAAAGGTCCGTCGGTTCTCGATTTCTTTTCTCAGTTCTGCCACTGACTTTTTTCCTCCCGATTATACAAAAACAAAAATTTGTTGCGAAATGTACACAGAATGTTCACATTTTCCCTATATTATAATAACCGTGGAAAGCGTAAGATCCCCCCACATGTTCTTGCTTTCTACTCTCTATCCTACCTTTTATTGTGGGAGCGGCCGGACGAAAGTCCGGCCGTTCCTGTTTTTATGAGCAGCAGCATAATTTTTTTTGCGCTGCTGCTCTTTTTGATGCACGGCTGCCACCGCGTAAAAGGCAGGAACAAAGCAGAAAATACCATATTTACAAATCCCGTCGGCCTTCCAGCGCGCGGGTCAGCGTGACCTCGTCGACATATTCCAGATGTCCACCCACGGGAATACCATAAGCCAAACGGGTGATACGGATGCCGAAGGGCTGCAAAAGCCGGGAAATGTACATCGCCGTGGCCTCACCCTCGGTGTCCGGGTTGGTGGCGAGAATGACCTCTTCAGTGTCCTCGTCGGCCACGCGCTGCACCAGCTCGCGGATGCGGATATCGTCCGGCCCGATGTGTCCCATCGGTGACAGCGTACCGTGCAGCACATGATACAGCCCGCGATACTCCTTGGTGCGCTCGAACGCGATCACGTCCCGCGGCTCTGCCACCACGCAGATGGTCTTCTGGTCACGGGTCTGGTCGGAGCAGATCGGACAAAGCTCGCTGTCCGATAGGTTCTGACAGCGCTTGCAGGTGAAGGTCTTCGCTTTCGCCTCGCGGATAGCGTCGGCAAAGCGCTCAGCGTCCTCCTTGGGCAGGTCGAGCACATGGAACGCCAGCCGCTGCGCAGTTTTCTGTCCGATGCCGGGGAGCTTGGCAAACTCCTCGATCAGGCGCTCGACCGGCGGTGCGAAATAGTCCATCAGAACAGGCCGCCCAGACCGCCCATGCCGCCGGTGATAGCGTTCATCTGGCTTTGGGATTTCTCGTTTGCGGCCTTGAGCGCCTCATTAACCGCCGCAACGACCAAATCCTGCAACATATCGATGTCGTCCGGATCGACTACATCGGGCTTGATCTCAATGGATTTGAGCGTCGAGGTGCCGGTCACGGTCGCCGTCACCATGCCGCCGCCCGCCGTGCCGGTGGTCTCCATCTGCGCAATCTCTTCCTGCGCCTTCATCATGTTTTCCTGCATCTTCTGCGCCTGCTTCATCATCGCCTGCATGTTCATGCCGCCGCCGAAGCCACCAAAGCCTTTTCCCTTTGCCATCTGTTAAGTCCTCCTCAAAGTTCTTTTACTTGAATATCAAATGCCTTCGCCCGACCGATGATCTCATCGACCGCGGCGTTTTTTTGTACGACAGGTTCATCCCCGGCCTCGCGCACCTTGACCTTGATCGGTGCGCCCGCGAGGGCCGCCGCCTGCTCACGGATGACCTTCATGGTCGGCTCCGCCTTAGCGAGCATGGCTGTGATACCATCCTCGCACAGGATGACCAGCGCGCCGTCCTCCAGCAGCCCCTTAGCGGATACCTTGAGATTGGTATGCGCACCGGTATTGATTTTGCCGGTGAGCATTTCCAGCAGCTGCGTCCATTTCGGCCACGCGGCTGCTTGCGCCGCTGCGGGCTTTGCCGCCGGTGCAGGCTGCTCCGATGCTGCTTCCTCCTGCGCCCAAAGCAGTGCGTCGCCATCATCCGGCGGGGGCGGTGCGTCCTCGTCGCCCGGCGGGGGCGGCAAATCGTCTGCCCGCGGCGCGGCTTGCGCCGGTACCGCCGCGACCGGTATACCATGTTTCATCTTTTCCTCGAGCGCTTCCACGCGCCCGCTGAGGGTATCGTATTGTTCCGCGCCCAGACTGCACAGCCGCACAGCGCACAACTCGGCTTCGACGCGGCGGTTTGCCGCGCTGCGCATACGGTCAAGCGCCTCTCCGATCACGCGACTCCACGCGATCAGCGTAGATGCGGCCAGTCCATCGCACAGCTTTTGCAGGCTTTTGACCGTGTACGCCGGAGAAATCAGCGCAGACACATCGGTTTTGCTGGTCTTGACCAACAATGCATCACGAATAAGGCCAAGCATCTGGTCGTAAACCGCAGCCAGATCGCGGCCCGCGTTGTAATAATCGTCAATCAATGCGATTGCCGCTGTCAAATCACCGGTTTTCAGGTGTTCCGCCAGCCGGATGCCGTCGTCCTGCCCCAAAACGCCCAGCGCCGCCGTCACGGTCTGCTCGTCCACCGCACCGGCAGCCGCCGCGCGGTCGAGCATGGAGAGCGCATCGCGCATCGCGCCATCGGCCAGACGTGCAATCAGGCGCGCCGCGCCTTCGGTCAGCTCAATCCCTTCGCCCGCAGCGACATCCAGCAAGCGGCGCGCAATGTCCTCCGCGCCGATACGCCGGAAATCAAACCGCTGGCAGCGCGACAGGATAGTCGCGGGCACTTTATGCAACTCGGTCGTCGCCAGAATAAACAGCACATGCTCAGGCGGCTCTTCGAGCGTCTTGAGCAGCGCATTGAACGCGCCGATCGAAAGCATGTGCACCTCGTCGATGATAAACACGCGCTTTTTGACCTGCGCGGGCGTGTATCGTGTTTCGTCACGCAAATCGCGGATGTTGTCCACACCGTTGTTGGAAGCCGCGTCGATCTCGGTTACATCCAGGACTGACCCGTCCAAAATGCCGCGGCAGGCCGCGCATTCGTTGCACGGATCGCCGTTCACCGGATGCTCACAGTTGACCGCGCGCGCCAAAATTTTCGCACAGGTCGTTTTGCCCGTGCCGCGCGTGCCGGTGAACAAATAGGCGTGGCTGAGCCGCCCGGATCGAAGCTGCGCGCGCAGTGTATCCGTAATATGCTGCTGACCGATCACATCCGCAAAGGTCTGCGGCCGCCATTTGCGATACAGCGCCTGATACATGCGCCCAACTCCTTTCCCTGCCCGTGATACCACAAAAGAGGCGGGCGCAAGCCCGCCTCCCAGCGTTCTCTCTGCGCGCCAAGCGCGCCACTCATAAAAAGTCCAGCTCTGCCGGACTTTTTATACCTCGACTCAGCCGCCTTGGGCGGCGTCATTCGGGTATCGAAAGCAGGTTTCTACCGGAACCTGCTTTCGTATATAGGGGACTTTTGAAGTCCCCTATACTCTTGTTCAGCGCCCCACAAGACCGCACACGAGCAATTCGAAAGCGTACGCCCGACTGCCTTTCTGCGGTTTGGGCTCAAAATCGGCAGCTCTGCGGCACACGATGGTTTCCGCTTAATGCTGCTCGGTTCCCCGCCTGACATGGTTCACGGTCCTCCGTTGCGCAGTACCGGTCTCTCATCGCCCTGTTGGCAGCTGCTTCGCCGCTCGTACGTCCCTCCTTGCCCGCATCATCCCCGCTGTAGCGGATTGCGGGTACAGGACACCGCTAACGCCCCGATGTGTGCGGCCTTGTGCGGCGCTGAACAGATATTCGGTTGTTATTCTATGCGTTTTGCCCGGTTTTATGCTTCCGGATCGTCAGGCGGCGGCGTGGTTTCGCCACCCGTGCTGCCACCGGTCTCGCCACCTGTGCTGCCGCCGGTTTCACCGCCTGTGCCACCGCCGGTCTCACCACCAGTACTGCCGCCGGTTTCACCGCCGGTACCACCACCGGTTTCACCGCCCGTGTTGCCACCGGTCTCACCGCCTGTGCCACCACCGGTCTCACCGCCAGTCTCGCCACCGGTTTCACCGCCGGTCTCGCCGCCCTCCGGATCAGTCGGAGTGACCGGCAAACCGGTTTCCGGATCAATCGAAGGATCGGTCGTGTCAGAAGGCTTTTGCTCTTCCGGCTTCGTCTCTTCCGTCGGCTGCTCCTCTTCTTCCTCTTCCTCCTGCCAATCGGTTACACCAACCTTGGCAAAGTTGTAATTCGTCTTAATGCCCTGATGGCTGCACGTCTCAGTCGGCACTTCATCGTTCCAGAAGCGGCCGCTTGCGGCACGTCCCGCCGCGCGGCAGGCACCGGAAGCGAGCAGACCGGTATCCATACAATAGGTCACCGTAGTGAAGTCCTGCGGATGCGAGTCAAACACCAGACCGGAGTCGCCCTCATGCACCTTCTGCATCACAGCCAGCCAGATCGCCGCGGCATTGCGGCCATACAAACCGTTGAGCGTGTAGTTATGCTCATAGCCGACCCAAACCGCAGCCGAATACTGGGGCGTAACGCCACAGAACCAGATATCGGTATTGGAGGTCGTCGTACCGGTCTTACCTGCTGTCTGCACGCCGGAAATCTGCGTGCCGGACGCGGTACCATAGGCGGTAACATTTTGCAGGCATTCGAGCATGTAGTACGCGGTGCGCACATTCTCAAAGCCCAGATCCGTGCTCGGATTGTTTTCCAGAACCACATTGCCCTCAGAGTCGAGCACCTTGGTATAGGTGCGCGTGCCGCCGAACACACCTTCGTTGATGAAGGAGGAGAAGCCGCCCGCCATTTCGCGCACGGTCACGCCGTCGGTCAGCGCGCCCAGTGCCAGCGGCGAATAGTCGATATCGCTCTTGACCGTGCCGTCCTCATAGGTGCGGCTGCCAACCAGCTGAATCCCCAGCCGCTGGGTCATGAAATCATAGGATGCCTGCGGCGTGAGCATATTCATCACCTGCACGGCAATGGTGTTGACCGAGCTGGTGATACCGCTTTTGATCGTCATTGATCTGCCTGTCGGCATCTTGCCGTCGTTCATCGGCCACGGCTTACCGTCGTCTCCGATAAACAGCGGCTTGTCATACACCGTCGTGGACGGCACAATGATGCCCTTATCCATTGCCGGACCATAAGTGGACAGCGGCTTGATCGAGGAACCCGGCTGACGACGCGCATCTGTTGCGTACGAGAACGCCAGATTTTCGGTTTTTTCACCGCGACCGCCCGCAATGGCAACGATGTTGCCCTGCTTATCCGTGATGACCATAGCGCTCTGCGGCCGTTCGCCGTATTTCTCCGTATTGGGGAACACCGAATCGTCCGCCCACACCTGATCGACGATGTTCTGCACCTTGGTATCAATGGTGGCATAGATCTTCAGGCCGCCCGAGGTAACCATATTGCTGGCCACCAGTTCGGAATAGCCCTTCTGCTCCATCAGATCCTTGGTTACGTCTTTGATGACCGCATCGGCAAAATACGAGTAAATATCGCTGATATCCTGCTGATACTTCTCATACGGACGATAGACCAGCTCGGTTGCGATCGCCTCGTTATACGTGGTCTGATCGATCATCCCAAGCTCCAGCATTTTGCCGAGAATATTCTCCTGCCGCTCCTTGACCTTTTCCGGATGGTTATACGGGTCATAGATCGACGGATTGTTGGTCAGGCCCGCCAGCGCAGCGCACTCCGCCAGGCTCAGCTCGGATACATCCTTGCCGAAATAGGTGGTCGCGGCGGTTTTTACGCCATAGCAGTTGTAGCCAAGGTAAATCGTATTGAGATACATCTCCAGAATACGATCCTTGTCCCCGATCTCATCCTCCAGCGCGAGCGCGCGGAAAATCTCGTTGATCTTACGCTTGACCGAATAATCGTCCTCATCGGTGACGTTCTTAATGAGCTGCTGGGTGATGGTCGAGCCGCCGTACTGGTCATCGCCCACCAGCCAGTTGACAACCGCACCGAACGTGCGCTTCCAGTCCACGCCGTGGTGCTTGTAGAAGCGTTCGTCCTCGATGGCCACGACCGCGTTTTTCAAATCCTCCGGGATATTCTCGCTGTCCTCCCAAATGCGGTTTTCCATGCCGCGGATGGTTTCATACAGCGTTTCCTGTCCCGTTTCGGAATCAACCGTGTAGATAAAAGAGTTCAGATCCAAGCCAAGACCCTTGCTCAGATCAGCTGCCGTTTCCTGCGCGGATGGATTGATGTATGCATGTACATAATACGCAAACGCAATGCCGCAGAAGCAGGCGCAAAGCACACCGATAAGCAGCAGCGTCAGCAGCACGCGGGATATCACATGCAGGACGCCCGATCCTTTTCTTTTGCCAGTTGCCAATTCGGTTTCCTCCTTGCCCGCCGTAATTGATGCCGCGGGTCTTATCAGGTCAGACGGATGAATCGCCCGATTTGTTCCCGATATTCCTCAAAATAAGCAGTTTTCGATCTGCTTTGACGTCATTATACCACAGAAACAGGGGGTTTAAAAGCATGTATTTTCCCTGTTTGCTTCTGTTTGTCACAGTCGCTCGCGGCTATTATACCACATTATTCCGCAAATTCCAAACAAATTTTACATTGGGCCGTGAATACTTTCCAAGTTTTCGGGAATACTCAAAGAAAATTCCATGGATATGAGGAGGTTATTTTCATGATGCAGGGGTTTTACATGCTTGCCATGCTGCGCGCCAAACGCCAGCGGCGGATCGCGCTGCTGGCGTGCACAGCGGCGCTCATCAGTGCTTTTTTTGCCGCGCGCGTCTGGTTTTCCGCCCCGGCCGTGCCTGCCAGCACGACTGAACTGCCCTATGTGGCGCAGGCCGAGGACGGTCGTCTGGTCGTCTCGCGCGGCGGCGAAATCGTCATCCGCACCGACATTGACATCCGCACGCTGCCCTCCGCCGACCGCGAAGCGCTGGAAGACGGCATTCTGCTGTCGGATGCACAGGCGCTTGCCCGTCTGCTCGAGGACTACGGCTCATAACCATCCAGCGGCATAATTTATGCTGTTTTCAGTTCAAAATACGCAGTCTGCAATGGCCCTTTTCCCGGTTTTTCACTTTATACAGCACTTCATCGGCCAACTGATACAGCTCTGAGAACGTACGCATCCGCCGACTGAATATGCCTCCGACCGACATCGTAGACTGCGATAACGACCAGTGCCGCTGCGCCACCTCATAATAAGAGTCAATCAGCTTCTGAACCTTACGCTGGATCGCCTGCATATCCTGGCAATCTGGAATGAAAATCGCAAATTCATCTCCGCCAAGACGGCAGATAATATCGGTTTTGCGGAAAGTTTGCATCAGCTGATCGGCAACCAAACAGAGAACCGCATCGCCTTCCTGATGCCCGTAAAGATCATTCACCCGCTTGAAGTTGTCCAGATCCAGCATAAAGAAGAGATACGCCGGGCCGCTGCCCATGGTCTCCTCGATACGCATTTGTGCGCCCTTGCGATTATAAATTCCGGTCAACGGGTCACTCAGCGCCTCATGTTCCAGACTGGTTTGGGTGCGGACCTGCTGGGAAACGTCAATCAGCACGCTGATCACTGCGTCCCGTCCGTCGGCCGCGACCGTTCTTCTGCCGATATCATGCACCCAAATATAGCTGCCGTCCTTCTTTTTCATGCGGTATCGGATCTCATATTGATCGCTCGGCGCAAGAATTTTCGCCATTTCAGCCTTGACATACTCCCGATCGTCCGGGTGAACGCTGTTGATAATCAAATTATGAATATCCGCTTCAAATTCTTCGCAGTTTTCATATCCCGCCATACTCAACAGCCGTTCATTGGCCACATAGAGCGGGAAGCCATCTTCCATATACCCGCCAATGATACCGCCGGGCATGATCTGACCGATCAGCTCCAACAGCTGATATTGTGTTTCACGGTTGATCGACTTTGCGTTGCGGGAGATGAATTGCAGCGGAAAGAATTCACCTTCCTCCTGATACTGGCTGGCTGTCGAGGCATGAAACGTGTCAAATAAATAATGATTTCCCGCCTTATGCAGGCTTGCCGTTACGCGCATGCGGTAAAACGCCTGCACTCCATCAGGCAAGTCGATCCGCGTTTCGACATTGCAAAAGCATTCCCAGTGATCCGGCGTCAGCTCTTTTTGCGTGTAATCCGTTATCGTGTATAAAATCGGGGGCGGCAGTTGCGACAGCTCTGTGCGCAGCAACTGCTCAAAATCAGCCTTTCCAATGGCGATTTCTCCCTCTCCCGTTCCAATGCTGTAAAAATTCTCGGCAAGCAAAGCCAACGTGCGGTCGGCATCTCGCTCCGTCAAATAACACTGAAAAAATTCATTTACGGCTGCATAAACCGCATTTTCTTTTGTGATATCCGTCAATCGTTTGCTTTCACCTTGCATGCATTGTCCTCCTTTGCCAGCATTTCATGTATCGTCTGGCTGACCAACCGATACAAATCATGCAACTCCATAGGACGGTAATAATAATACCCCTGAATCAAATCGCATCCTGTATTGAGAATGATTTCATTCTCCTCCGCCTGTTCCACGCCTTCCATACAAACGGTTTTGCCGAATTGATGGCAGGCATAAACAATACTTTGAATAAAATTCATTTTTGCTTCGGACTCTGCCACCTGACGCACCAAAGATTGATCCAACTTGATAATGCTCATTGGATACTGCAATAGCATCCGCAGCGAGGAATAGCCGCTTCCGAAGTCATCCAGCGCAATGCGCAGCTCCATATTCTGACACGCATGCACAAAACGCGCCAACTGTGTCGGGCGCTCATCCAATGAGCTTTCCGTCAGCTCCGCCACCAGACCTGAACCATCCAGACCATACCTTTGCAAGGTCATCTTCATGAACGGAATCAACTGCGTATCTGACAGCTGGTGCAGACTGACATTAAATGTCAAATAAAAATCCGGATTGTGCGCACGAAGTCGAACGCAGGTGCAGACTGCCTGTTCAAACACCCAGCGGCCCGCCATCTGGATCAGGCCCTCCCGTTCGAGAATCGGAATGAATATCGCGGGCGAAATATTCTGTCCCTCAAAGCTCCATCGCAACAGCACCTCGCCGCCAATCGCCTTTCCTTCAACAGACGAAACCACCGGCTGTACCACAATGCGAAAATGCTCCATATGATTGGCCACATCCTGACTCAGCGCCAGTGCCATATTGGACATCTGCTTGATGCGTTTAATATTCTGGCTTGAGTAATCCACATAGGGCAGCGCAGGCTCTTGTTTGGCCACGCGAATCAGAGAAACCAGTGTTTCCGCCAGATCCTCCGGCTCTATATCAGCGCACGGAAATTCTATCACGCCGAAAGAACTGACGTTGCGCACTGAAATATCCTTGCTCTCATAACATTTCTTGATGACCGAACGGAGCTGTTCGATAAAACCGTCCGCTCCCTCGTCCACACATACCGGATTGAGTATTGCCATACATCGCATACCCTCCAGCCGATAAAAAGTCATTTCCCACGACAGTGTTTCCAGCAGCGTGTTAGCGACCTTTTTGAGCAGACGATCGCCGCACTCACGGCCGCGCGTACTGTTGACTTCCGCAAGGCCGTTAAGACTAAAGCCCATCACCAGCGTTTTCTCGCCGGACTTTCTCAAATCCTCCAACTGCTGCAAGGAGGCGTGCTCACGCGGAAAACCGGTGATGGGATCGACAACAAAACTGGTATCCTGATGCGTCACCCGTCCCGAGAAGAACAACGGCTTGGTTTTGTCCTCATTCCATTTCAGGATACCATAACAGCGAACCCACTGGTTGTTGCCCCGCACATCCCGCACACGATAGCGCAAATCGTGCACGGTGCGTTTTTCGCGCAGCATGCGGGAAATATCCTGCCAGTAAAGATCCTGAAATTCCGGTGTGCTGATCCGTTTGACCCACATCTTGAGCAAACCATACACCAGATTCCCCGGAAATCCAAAATCATCCCGCATATTATCCGAGATATAGAACAAATCGCTCTGCATATCTCCCATGTAAAAGTAGCTGGACTCATTATCCTGCGCCACAGATTGAAACAGCGCTTCCGTATCGCAGTGGGACAGGTCAAGGAAGGTCTGAAAAGGCGTGCTTGCTTCTCTGCGTTCCTGCTCTTGCAGCACAGCGCCCTGCGGCTGGTCGGTCGGTTGCCCGCACTCGAGAGGCTTTCGGCGCTCGACGCCCGGACTCAGGCGATTTGCCTGATAATACTCCCGCTTGTCTTCATACATGCTCTGATCCGCCTGTTGGATCAACTTTTCCAAATTGAGCGGATAGTGATCCGACCACGCATGTCCAACCGCGATATGGCATTTATCTGAAACAATAAGATCCTGCAGCCGATGCAGCATAGCGAGGAAATCCGCTTTCCCGCAATTGGGGCAAAGGGCAACAAATTCATCGCCGCCCGTCCGATACACCATTTCGGTCTCCGTGCCTGTTCGAATCAGCTCGCAGCAATGACGGATCATCTGATCGCCCGCCTCATGTCCCTGAACATCATTGACTCGTTTCAGACCGGTAATGTCACAATAAACGACGCCCATGGAATGCATCGACAAATCTCCGTACAGTTCGGTTAACGCATAGCGATTGAACACACCTGTCAGCTGGTCATGATAGCTGAGATTATTCAACCGAAGCACAAGCTCGCGTCTCCGGATAAGCGTAGAGGTGAAATACCCGATGACATTCAAAAACGACTCGATCATGGGCATCATTTTCTTGTCCGGATTATCCACCCCGATAAATCCGATGATTTCATCGCCGGACTTAATGGGGCCAGCCGCCAGGCAATGAATATCCTGCGGCTTTAATAATGCATAGGACTCCGGATATTCTGCGCGGATATCCTCCAGATCCGCGATCACCGTCACTTTATTGTCAGCAAACAGGGACAGCCACCAGTCCACCGCCGACATCGGAACCGTCTGCAACAACTCCCTCTGCGGCACAACGCCATCCGCACACCATTCGTAGGTGTTGCTCATCATCATGGAGCCGGATATTTCAAAAATGTAGGCCCGATCACAGGAGAAGGTCTTGCCGATATACGACAGCATACGGTCAATGGATTTTTCCGCATTTGCAGTCGAGAAAATCTCCTGCATACATTCGTTGAGTATCGTCTCGCTGCGCGCATAGTAATACGATGCGTTACCGTCTGCTTCGGAATTCGCATTGATGGCAATTTCCACCCGGTAATCCCGTCCATTTGCATGCACCAGCGTGTCCTTGAGCAGCATGTGCCTGTGCAGCACCGGATTTTTATGTGTCCATGTAACAAATTCTCCTTCACGGAGCTGACAATTCGTGCAAAAAGCACAGGGTTTGTCCATGCTTTGCAGAATTTTATAACATTTTTCTCCCCGATACTCCTCGTGATCCCTGTAGCCCAATGCATTGCGCAAATATTGATTCATGTACATTAACTCATATGTTTCTATATCAGAAACATACACCATCTCATCTAACTTTTCAAAAAATTCCCATCTCTTAGCCACAAGCACACCACTTCTTTCCATTTGATTATGCTTGCCAATTCGTACCAGCAATCATGCGGCATACCTTCAACCGCACTGCACTGCCACACCCGGCACCTCTCCTTATTCTCCATTCCCATGCCACGAATCAAAAAGGCAATTATATAACATAATTTAACAATAGCATCAGAAACAAAACTCGTCAAGCATCTGCACGCAAATGATACCATATGGTAAGACCGCCACAAAACGCGGTATATCCGACAACGGCCCCGCATACCGTATCACCAAGGGGGCGTTTACTTATGTTCATCACCATCACCCGGGATACCTTGTACCGCATCGGCGCGGCAGCGGGCGTGTGCGCGCTGCTTGCCGCGCTGTTTTTCCTTGTGCCGCAGGATGACAGGGGCACGGCGGCGCAGCAAACCGCCGCCGGCACGGAAGAAGCCGTACCCACATCGGTCAGCGACTGGGGCCTGTCCTTCCAGACCGAAGGCCAGCCGCCGGTCGGCAACGTGCCCGCCGACACGCTGCTGCAATGGAACGCCTACTATGTGGGCGACACCAGCAAGAACACCATCTATCTCACCTTTGACGCAGGCTATGAAAACGGCTGCACGGGCGCTATCCTCGACGCGCTGAAAAAACACAACGCGCCCGCGTGCTTCTTTGTCGTGGGCAACTTTATCGACTCTGCGCCCGAGCTGGTCCAGCGCATGGTGGACGAAGGGCATATCGTCGGCAACCACACGCTGCACCACCCGGATATGTCCTCGATTTCCAGCAAAGATGCCTTTGCCGCCGAACTGAACGGGCTGGAGGAGAAATTCACCGCGTTGACCGGCCAGCCGATGCAGAAATTCTATCGGCCGCCGCAGGGCAAATTCAGTGAGGAAAACCTCAAACAGGCGCAGGAATTGGGCTATACGACCGTGTTCTGGTCGCTGGCGTATGTGGACTGGTACACCGACAACCAGCCGACCGACGAGCAGGCGTTTGCCAAGCTCATCCCGCGCATCCACAACGGTGCAATTGTGCTGCTGCACTCGACGAGCGAGACCAACGCGCGCATTCTCGACGAACTGCTCACCCGCTGGGAGAACGAGGGCTATACCTTTGGCAGTCTGACCGATCTGGCCGCAGGCTGATCCGCATATCACGCCCTTCCGCAAAGAGCCGCACCGAACATCCGGTGCGGCTCTTTTTCTACGCGGCTGGATTCTCACTTGTTTTGCCATATTTTCCTGTGCTATACTACTGTTACAAGGCAAGACAAGAAAGGAAGAAACCTCTATGGAGAAAGCCAAGGTTTATTTTGCGGACTTCCGCACGACGCTGACCGAAAATTTACAGCAGAAGCTGACCCGCCTGATGAAGGCGGCGGGCATGGACAGCATCGACTTTGACAAAAAGTTCACCACCATCAAAATTCACTTCGGTGAGCCGGGCAACCTTGCGTTTCTGCGTCCGAACTGGGCAAAAACGGTCGCGAACTTCGTTAAGGAGCGCGGCGGCAAGCCGTTCCTGACCGACTGCAACACACTGTATGTCGGCGGGCGCAAGAATGCGCTCGACCATCTGGATTCCGCCTATCTCAACGGCTTTTCGCCGTTCTCTACCGGCTGCCATATCATCATTGCGGACGGCCTGAAAGGCACGGATGAAGCCTATGTGCCGGTCGAGGGCGGCGAATACGTCAAGGAAGCCAAGATCGGACAGGCCATCATGGACGCGGATGTGTTCATTTCGCTGACCCACTTTAAGGGCCATGAGGCGAGCGGCTTCGGCGGCGCGCTCAAGAACATCGGCATGGGCTGCGGCTCGCGCGCGGGCAAGATGGAGCAGCACAACGCCGGCAAGCCGCAGATCGATCAGAACCCCTGCGTCGGCTGCGGTATGTGCACGCGCATCTGCGCGCACAGCGCCATCACCATCACCGACAAAAAGGCGCACATTGACCACGACAAGTGCGTCGGCTGCGGCCGCTGCATCGGCGTGTGCCCGACCGACGCGATCGGCTGCGGCTATGACGAATCCAACATCGTTTTGAACCGCAAGATCGCGGAATACACTAAGGCGGTTGTAGACGGCCGTCCGTGCTTCCACATTTCGCTCGTCATCGACGTATCGCCTAACTGCGACTGCCACGCGGAAAACGACGTCGCCATCGTGCCGAACATCGGCATGTTCGCGTCGTTTGACCCGGTCGCGCTCGATCAGGCGTGTGCGGACGCGGTCAATACCGCTCCGGTCAATCCGGCAAGCCTGCTGTGCGACGAGCATGAGCGCCATCACATCCACGACCCGAACGACCACTTCCACGCCGTTCACCCGGACACCAACTGGCAGTCCGCGCTCGAGCACGCGGAAAAGCTCGGCATTGGCACGCGCGAGTACGAGCTGGTCAAAATTTAATGCAAAACACAAAAAAGCGAGGCATACGCCTCGCTTTTTCTTTTAGATCTGGTTCAACCCCATAGGCAGCACCAGTTTGCTTGCAACCATAGCAACCAACAAAGCTATAAACGCACGTTTGGCTTTTTTCTCCCCAAACAGTGTCTGCCATTGCACAAAGCTTTGCTGCATCCGTTCCGCCTTTTCATCCAAACGGCCGAGCAGAAAGCGCGCAATCAGTTCCAGCGCCCCGATGCTCTGCAAAAATGTCCATGCCAGAAGCAGCACAAAGCCGACCACCGACCGCTCCTCCGGATGTCCAAGCAAAATCAGGCAGAAAACCCAGCCCGCAATCGTTGCAGTATGGTGCAAAATCACACCAAACCGGACAAAATTGTTCACTGCTGCATCATCGTTCTTCCTTCAAATGCCGCACGGCGCTTGATGTCCTCCATCACAGTATCAAACTGCGGGATGTCGAGCGACTGCGCGCCGTCGCACAGTGCATGCTTGGGATCGTTGTGCACCTCGATAATCAGACCATCCGCGCCCGCGGCAATCGCCGCACGCGAAAGCGGCTGCACCATGTCGCGCCGGCCGGCAGCGTGGCTCGGGTCAATGATAATCGGCAGGTGGCTGAACATTTTGACCAGCGGCACGGCGGAAATATCCAGATTGTTGCGGATCAGATTTTCAAACGTGCGGATGCCGCGTTCACACAGAATGACGTTGGTATTGCCGCCCGCGAAGATGTATTCCGCCGCCATGAGGAATTCCTCCATCGTGGCGGACAGGCCGCGCTTGAGCAGAATGGGCTTATTTGAGCGGCCCAGCTCCTTGAGCAGCATGAAATTCTGCATATTGCGCGCGCCAAGCTGGATGATATCCACATCCGCGAACAGGTCGAGATGCTTTTCGCTCATGATCTCGGTCACGATCGGGAGGCCGGTCTGGCGCTTGGCCTCGAGCAGCAGCTTGAGGCCCTCGGCCTCCAATCCTTGGAAGGAGTAGGGCGAGGTGCGCGGCTTGAATGCGCCGCCGCGCAGGAAGGACGCGCCCGCCTTTTTGACCGCTTCAGCCACCTCGACGATCTGCGCTTCGCTCTCGACCGAACACGGGCCTGCCATGACGTTGAAGTATCCCGCGCCGATCTTGCGCCCTGCGACCTCGATGATCGTGTCCTCGGGATGGAATTTGCGGTTGACAGCCTTGAACGGCTCGGTCACACGCTGCACGCGCTCGACCACGTCATAGGCCATAATGTCCCCTTCATCGAGCTTGGTGGTATCGCCCATCAGACCAAGAATAGTGGTATTGGCGCCCTCGGAATAGTTAATTCTGAGCCCCATATCCGTAAAATGCTGCATCAGACGTTCCACACGTTCCTTGTCGCTGTTTTGCTTGAGTACAACGATCACGATAATTCACTCCTTTATCAGTTGAAAATATAAGCTCTGCCAGTATACCACCAAATTACCCAAAAGAAAAGGGCGATTTACAACAAATCGCCCTTTCTTTTTGGTGGTATTTTGCGCACAGTTGCACAGCACTAACCGTTTGCCTGTGCCGCCTTCAGCTCTTCATACTTCTGCTTGACCGCCGCGCAGAACTCATCCCACCGGCCATCGTTAATCAGTTTTGCCGGGCAGACCTTGCCGGAAAAATCCTGATGCTTTTTCAGCGCCTTATCCGGGTTGAGGTCGTATTCGAGCAGCAGCCGTGCGCACAGCTTTTCGGCGTTGATGAGCGTCTGCTCATAGTTGCCATCCTCGTTGACGCACATTTCAATGCCCACGCCGTTCATATTGCCGCCGTTTTTTTCCATCTGGTCGCCCGCGTGATAGGCGGTTTCGTTGTCCGGCAGATGGTGGTAGATCTCGTGATCGTCCACCGTGTAGTGCCACGATACGATACCGGATTCCGCGTTTGCGTTCTGATGGATAAAGGAATTGTGCGCCGCAGCATCTGCCCCGGCGGAAAAGTTATCCGTTTCATGGATAACCAGATATTTGATCTCGCGGATCTCCCCGGGCCGCGCCCGGCTGCCCTCGGGCAGATAATCCGTGTAAACCGGAATGTCCTCAATATACGACAGCCCTGCATCCGGCTGCGGCGGACGGTTGAGCGCACTGTTTGTGAACATGCCTGCCAGGAACGAGACGATCACCAGCCCGACCACCAGCAGCGCACGGCCCCCGCCTGTGCGTTTTCCCTTTTTCTTTGTATGAAACCCTGTTATCTTCACGGTGCATAAACTCCCCATTATGAACTGTGTTTGTTTTATTGTACTACGTTTCGCGCTTTTTTTCAAAGGTTCGACTGTAAACTTTTTGTTTCCAAGCAAAATGCCTGTCTGCGGTGTGTAAAACCTGTAAGAAAACCTTGCAATCCTGCGTTTTGTACGATATAATAATATTTACTCGGAGAGGCAAAGCCTTTCAGCAGAATTCTTTGACCGCCCTTCTTTCTCAGGAAGGCGCCAAGGCCATACGGACAGCCGGGTCAAATGCCGCACTTGGCAACTTTGTTGCCTTATTGAATTTTATAAGTTGGCTGACTAAAAGCCGTGTGCCGCGGGCGCATCACACTTGTGAAACAATCAATAAGAGTAGTAAAAGTAGATTCTTGCTATATAGACTCTTTCCTCTTCCAGATACAGACTGTCCGGAACCGCCCGGACAAAGAGAGAGATTGCCTTCCTCAAGTGGAAAAGTACGTCCCGCCGATCGCGGGGCTTTTCTTTTGCTTGAGGATTTTTTTTATTTATTGTGAGGATATCAGATATGCAGAACAAACTCAGACTCTACGGCTTCAACAACCTGACCAAGGCGCTTTCCTTCAATATTTACGATGTGTGCTATGCCAAAACCGAACGCGAGCAGCGCGACTATATCGCCTATATCGACCAGCAGTACAACTCCGAGCGTCTGACCGGCATTCTGGAGCGCGTCACTGAGATGATCGGCGCGCATGTGCTGCATATCTCCAAGCAGGACTACGACCCGCAAGGCGCATCGGTCACGTTTCTGATCGCGGAAGAGCACATGAAGCCTGCGCTCGAGCCGGATACGATCGTAGCGCATCTGGACAAAAGCCATGTCACCGTGCACACCTATCCCGAGTACCACCCGGACACCTGTCTGGCGACCTTCCGCGTGGATATCGACGTAGCGACCTGCGGCGAAATCACGCCGCTGTCCACGCTCGACTATCTGATCGGCTCGTTTGATTCGGATATCATCACCATGGACTACCGCGTGCGCGGTTTTACGCGCGATATCGAGGGCAAAAAGTTGTTCATGGATCATCATATCACCTCAATTCAGGACTTTATCGACCCCGCTACCCTCGACCGCTACGACGCTTACGACATCAATGTCTATCAGTCCAACCTGTTCCACACGCGCATGCTGCTCAAGGAAGTCGATTTGCAGAACTATCTGTTCAACACCGACATCTACGAGCTGCCGCCCAAGACGCGCCTCAAGATTCACTCCGACCTGCGGCGCGAGATGATCGAAATTTTCTCGGGCAAAAACGTCTACTGATGCTTCGCGGCAGTTGAACGAAAATCATCCTGCGCCGCAGCGCAATCATTCAGCCGCTCTGCGAGCGGCATCGAAAAGTCGAGCTTCGCCCGACTTTTCGATACTTCTGATTCGATCGAAAGCGTGGTTTCGATCGATAGGTTATCGAAAGAAGGCATGACTATGGACCAGTCCCGTGCGCCCATTAAGGAGGCACTCGAACACTTTAAAGATATGCGCATTGTGCCGTTTGATGTCCCCGGACACAAACGCGGCCGCGGCAATCCCGAACTGACGCGCTTTTTGGGCGAGCAGTGCATGACCGTGGATGTCAAC
>DXDZ01000022.1 GCA_019115185.1 Candidatus Agathobaculum merdipullorum | reverse complement strand
ACGGTCATCCTCGATCATCTTGAGTACACCGTCGAGCTGGCCGCGCGCCGTGCGCAGCAGCGGCTCGACCTTTTTCCGGTCCGCCCTCATTTGAGGCCGACCACCTTATAGCCTGCCTGCTCGACCGCCTCAGTCAACTTAGCGTCGTCCGGCAGCGTATTGCCCTGAACCGTTGCCGTGCCGCTCTGCAGGTCCACCTGCGCCGCGACGCCCGGCAGTGCCTCGAGCGCCTTTGTCACATGCGCTACGCAATGCTCACACATCATGCCTTCGATTTGAATTACCTTGGTCTGTTCCATTTTATTTGCTTCCTCCTTCGGCAGTACTACACATTGGCCGCTCTCCGGCTTGGGAGATGCCTTGAAAAACTTTAAACGCAATGCGTTGGAAACCACACAAACCGAGCTTAAACTCATTGCGGCCGCACCAATCATCGGGCTGAGCTTGAGTCCCAGCGGCAGCCACAGCACGCCCGCCGCGATCGGAATGCCAATGCAGTTATAGAAAAACGCCCAGAACAGATTCTGACGGATATTGCGCATGGTCTGGCGTGACAGACGGATCGCGTCCACTGCGTCCATCAGGTCGCTCTTCATCAGCACCACATCCGCCGACGCAATGGCCACATCCGTGCCAGCGCCGATGGCGATGCCCACATCCGCACGCGCGAGCGCGGGCGCATCGTTAATGCCGTCGCCGATCATGGCCACCTTGCGGCCCTGCTCCTGCTTTTCGCGTACCACGCGCTCCTTATCCTGCGGCAGCACCTCCGCCACCACATCCTGCACGCCCAGCTCGGCGGCGATCGACTGCGCAGTCGCCTTGTTGTCACCGGTCAGCAGCGTCACCTGTACACCCAGCTTTTGCAGTTCATCGACTGCGGCGCGGCTGCTCGGCTTGAGCACATCTGCCACCGCAAAAATGCCAACCACCTGTCGGTTTGCTGCAAAATACAGCGGCGTTTTGCCGGCGGCGGCAAGGCTTTCTCCCATCTGCTTCATCGAGCGCGACAGCGCCAAACCGTTTGCCAGCAGCATGCGGCCATTGCCCGCCATGCAGCGCACGCCGTCGATCACCGCGCGCACGCCCTGCCCTTCAATCATTTCAAACGAGTCGGTTTTGCGCTCCTTGACATGCTTGGCGCGCGCATAGCGCACGATAGCGTCCGCGAGCGGATGATCGCTGTGCACCTCAAGGGACAGCGCCAGCGACAGCAGATCTTCCGGCTCGACGCCGAAGGATTTGACGTCGGTCACAACCGGACGGCCCTCGGTGACCGTGCCGGTCTTATCCAGCACAACACAGTCCACATTATGCAGGTTTTCGAGCGCCTCGGCCGACTGGAACAGTACGCCGTTTTTCGCGCCCACGCCCGTGCCGACCATAATGGCGACCGGCGTTGCCAATCCCAGCGCGCACGGGCAGGAAATCACCAGCACCGCGATCGCGCGGGTCAGTGCAAAGCTCGGTGTCTCTCCAACCACCAGCCAAATGATCGCGGTCACCAGCGCAATCGCCATTACGACCGGCACAAACACGCCCGCAACCTTATCCGCGAGCTTGGCGATCGGCGCTTTGGACGCGCCCGCCTCCTCAACCAGCCGAATGATCTGGGACAGGGTCGTATCGTCGCCCACGCGAGACGCTTTCATTGCAAAATATCCGTTTTTCGTCACAGTTGCGCCGATTACGGTGTCGCCCTTGTGCTTTTCCACCGGCATGGACTCGCCTGTGATGGCGCTCTCGTCCAGATAAGCGTAGCCCTCAACGATCTGACCATCCACCGGGACGGACTGCCCCGCGCGCACGATCACATAATCGCCCACGCGCACCTCTTCGATCGGCACCGTGACCTCCTGTTCGCCGCGTATGACCGACGCAGTCTGCGGCCGCAGATCCATGAGCGCGGCGATGGCCTCGCCGGTTTTGCGCTTGGCGCGTGCCTCAAAGAACTTGCCGAGCGTGACCAGCGTCAGGATCATGCCCGCCGACTCAAAATACAGATCGTGCGCGTATTCATGCACACGCGCCAGATCGCCCGCAGCGCCCGCGTAGCCGATCTGAAACAGCGCATACACGCCGTACACCACGGACGCACCCGAACCGACTGCGATCAGCGCATCCATCGTCGGCGCGCGGTGCAAAAGCGTGCGAAAACCATTGATAAAATACTTGCGGTTGACCAGCAGGATGGGCAGCGTCAGCAGCAGCTGCACCAGCGCCAGTGCAAACGCATGCGTCGCGCCGCTGACAAAACCGGGCAGCGGCAGGCCCACCATCGGCCCAATGGAAAAATACATTAAAATAATGAGGAACACCGCGGAAACGAGGATGCGTTTTTTCATCTCAGCCAAATCGTCCTCGGGCGACGCGCCCTTTGCGGGCGCAGCCGCGCGTGTACCGCTGTCCACAGCGGCAGTGTAGCCACCCTCCTCGACCGCGCGGATGATCTGCGCATCACTGCATGCGCCCTCGTCGTACTCCACCGTCATGCTGCCCGCCAGCAAATTGACCTGCACCTCGCGCACACCCGGCACCGCGGAAACGCTCTTTTCGACATGTGCCGAGCACGCCGCACAGCTCATCCCGCCGACGCGAAATCGTTGTTTCATATCAGGATCTCCTTTTATTTCTCACCCCTCCCCCGGGGAGGGGGTCTGTTGCACAGTTAGTATACCCCACCCCCTCCTTTTTGTCAACCCTCTGTGAAAAACGCTGTTTTTTGTTGCCGTGGCTTGACCAATCCGTCTGAAAATGATAAAATATATGCAATTAATGGTAGTTGAAGCGGTTCGCAAGGACGCAGTGAAACGAAAGTTTACACTGCGTCCTTTTTTTGTGCCGCTGCGACCAAATGTAAAGGAGAAGTATTTCGGATGCCCAAAAACAAAAAACAAGATGTTGTCTTCACCCTGCTGATGGCCGCCGTGATGGTGTACGGCATGATCTGCTACAATGTTGCGCTCAACATTGGCGGATGCCGCAATGAAGTCTTTTTAGCGGCGTTTCACGAGTTCCCGATCATGTGGCCGGTCGCAGTGCTGCTTGAGCTGATTTTTGTCGGCCGGCTGGCGCAAAAGCTGGCTTTCCGGCTGGTTGACCCGCGCACCACGCCGCCGACCGGCATCATGCTGGCGATCTCCGCGATGTCGGTATGGCTGATGTGCCCGTGCATGAGCTTTTTCGCCTGCCTGTTTTTCAAAGGTGGCCTGCTGCAAAGCGAATTTGTCTCCATCTGGGTGCAAACCACTGTGCTAAATTTCCCGATGGCGCTGCTGCTGCAATTCTTTGTCGCCGGTCCGCTGGTTCGCCTGATTTTCCGCCGCATCTTTCCTGATTAACCGTTCTGGTACATAACAAAAGCCGCACGTTAACCGTGCGGCTTTTGCTTTTTCTTCTCTCATTCGTGGATGGTGGTCGAGAAGGACAGACATTCCTCCTGCCCCGGGCGCAGCATGCGCACACCCACCTTGTTTTCGATCGCATGATCGAGGTAGCCGCCGTCCGGCAGCGCGCTCCACGGCTCAAGGCACACATAAGGCACATCAAAATCCTTATACGCACTCCAGACCGCGAAATACGGGAAATCCGCAAAGTCCATTGTCACAGTACGGTCGTTGCGCGTGCTGCCAATGGTCGCACGACGCACCGGCAAATCATCCATGATGATTGCGTCGTTGCGGAACGTCTCGCGCGTGATGGGCAGATAGCCATCTTTGAGCAGCAGATCGCCGTGTTCGCGGCTGAGCATTACGTTTTCGTCCGTCAGGATCGGATGCAGCGCCGTCGTGCCTTCAAACGCCACATAATAGTCCTCAATCGACTCATCCGGCTGCCAGCACAAGGTATATGCGTCATGCCCGCCGACTTCATAATACATATCGGTATCGCTGCGGTTGAAAACCACATGCTCTTTTTTGAGCGTCGCACCTGTCAGCGTATAGCGCACCGTGCAAACGAAGTCCCATGGATACATCTTTTTCGTGAAATCATTCGCTTCCAGCACAAATTCCACGTAATCCTCGCCCGCAGCACCGACCTGCCATTCCAAATCGCGGCCAAAGCCGTGCTGGGTGATCTCATAAGCTGTGCCGCCCACGGTATACGTCTTATCTTTCAGCCGCCCGACGATCGGGAACAAGATCGGCGCGTGCCGCTTCCATATTGCAGGATCAGCCTGCCAGACGTATTCTGTGCCGGTTTTTTTACTCTTAAAGCTGCTCAGTTCCGCCCCGAACGGGTTGATTTCTACCCGAAAGAGCTCGTTTTCTAATATCTGCATTGCGTGTCCGCCTCCCTTTTTCTTTATTTTAAGCATAGCTTTTTTCGCCTGCAAAGTCAATCTGCCGCCCGTTTTTTAGCATTTCCGCCGGATTTCTCATGTCCGTTTTGGCAGTTTCGCCGGATTTGTTCGTATGCGTTGACAGCTCAGCTATCTTGCATTACAATATAGTTACTACCTTGTAATGCAAAATACCAAAAGGAGGTGCGGGCGAGGTGATACCGTCACAACTGCTCAAGGGCACGCTCGAGGGCTGTATTCTGGCCGCACTCAGCAAAGCGCCGACCTATGGCTATGAGATCACCGAACGGCTTTCGGATTACGGCTTTGGCCAGATCGCGGAGGGAACGATCTACCCGCTGCTGCTGCGGCTGGAGAAAAACGGGCTGGCGCAGGCGGAATACCGCGCCTCCGAGGTCGGCCCCAAGCGCAAGTATTATATGCTGACCGCAAAAGGCCGCGCAGAACTGGACGCCTTTCTTTCCAGCTACTGCGAATTAACCCACGCGGTCGGCCGTTTACTGGATGAGATAGAAAGGGGATCACTATGAGCAAACGCACCCGCAAGCTCCGCCGGCTGAACCGGCAGCTGGACGAAAAACTCACACCCGCTTCGACCGCCATGCTTTACCAGATCACCCGCCGCATCCGTACCGCGCCCATCAGCGCTTACCAGCAGGAAAGCATCCGGCACGATGTGATCGAAATGCTGCAGGAGGCCGAAAGCCGCGGCGCCTCCCCGGAAGATGCCATCGGCGGCGACATTGCCGCTTTCTGCGACAGCGTGCTCGCCGAAGTGCCGCCGCTGACGGCACGCGAGCGGCGTCTGTATGCCCTGCACGATGTGCTGTGGCCGATGTCCCTGCCGGCCGCCTGTATGATTGGCCAACATATGGTTCTTCTTTCGCTCCATGCCGAAGGCTGGCCCGCCGTACCGGTCACGACCGGCATTGCCGTTGGCATCGGCTTTTATCTGCTGGCGGTTTGCTGCGCCGTTCTGCTGACACGCACGCTGACCCATTCCAGCTTCACACAGGTTTACAACGGCCTTCTGACTGTGCGCCTGCTTCTGATCCCGTGGTGGCTGATTTTTGTACTGCTCGCTATGTTTTGGGATCAGCCATTGTGGTATATCAACGGGCCGCTGGTTATCGCTCTCGAATTGCTGGTTCTCATCGTTTCTCTGATTTTATCTGCCACGCTTGACTGACAGTCAAAAGCGCCCCGCGTATCCACGCGGGGCGCTTTGCCATATATTTTATTCCTCCGCCAGCAGGTGCATTTTGGAGTCCGCTTCGGTGATCGGGCGCAGCGGCCTGCACGGCACGCCGACCGCAAGGTATCCCGCAGGAATATCCCGCGTCACCACGCTGCCCGCACCGATCACCGCGCCGTCCCCGATGGTCACGCCGCCCAGCACCACGACGTTCGCCGCAAGCCAGACGTCGCTGCCAATGTGGATATCCTTGGCAAACTCGGACATGGACACATGCCCGTCCGGATAGTGCATGCTGGTGCGCTCGGACGCGATCAGCGGATGGTCGGTCGCCATGAGCGACACATTCGGGCCGAACATCACGTTATCCCCGATGAAGATGCGCGCATCATCCATGACGGTCAAATTGAAATTGCAGAAGAAATTTTCCCCGATAAAGGTGTGCGAACCATAATTGAACTGGATCGGCCCCTGAAAATAGTATTTCTCACCGATCTGTCCGATAAAATCGCGCACAATGGGCAGCCGCGCGGGATCGTATTCGTCCATTGCGTTGAATTTCTGGCACAGAATATGCGCCTTGTGCTTGATGTCGCGCAGCTCCTTGGTGCGCGCGTCAAACAGCTTGCCCGCAAAGATTTTTTCTTCCTCCGTCATGTTCCGCCGCCTCCTGCAAGCCCGGTTGCCGTGCGCTTATGCGAGCGCGGCCTTGAGTTCCTCTACCTTATCGGTGTTCTCCCACTTAACGCCCAGCTCTTCGCGGCCCATGTGACCATAAGCGGCCAGCTGCTTGTAAATCGGCTTGCGCAGGTCAAGCGTCTCGATGATTGCCGCCGGACGCAGGTCGAATACCTTGCGCACCGCCTCGGCCAGCTTGCCCTCGTCTACCGTACCGGTGCCGAAGGTCTCCACCATGACGGAAACCGGCTCTGCCACGCCGATGGCGTAAGCCAGCTGGATCTCGCAGCGCTTTGCCAGACCTGCCGCAACGATATTCTTGGCCACCCAGCGCGCTGCATACGCCGCCGAACGGTCCACCTTGGTCGGGTCCTTGCCCGAGAACGCACCGCCGCCGTGACGGCCGATGCCGCCGTAGGTATCGACGATGATCTTGCGGCCGGTCAGGCCGGAGTCACCCTGCGGGCCGCCGATGACAAAACGACCGGTCGGGTTGATGAAATACTTGGTGTTTTCGTCCAGCAGGTGGGACGGGATGACCGGCTTGACTACCTGCTCGATCATATCCTTGCGGATCTGCTGGAGCGAAACGTCCGGGCTATGCTGGGTGGACAGTACGACCGTGTCCACGCGCACCGGCAGGTTGTCCTCATCATACTCGATGGTGACCTGGCTCTTACCGTCCGGGCGCAGGTAGGTGAACATGCCGTTCTTGCGCACCTCGGTCAGGCGCTTTGCCAGCTTGTGCGCCAGCGAAATGGGCAGCGGCATCAGTTCGGGCGTTTCGTCGCACGCATAGCCGAACATCATGCCCTGATCGCCCGCGCCGATGGCGAGGTCCGCGTCCGACGCGCCCTCCTTGCGCTCAAGCGAGTTGTCAACGCCCAGCGCGATATCGGCGGACTGCTCGTCGATCGCGGTCAGCACCGCACAGGTGTCGCAGTCAAAGCCGTACTTGGCGCGGTCATAGCCGATTTCACGAATGGTGTCGCGCACGACCTTGGGGATGTCCACATAGCAGGTGGTCGAAATTTCGCCCATCACCTGTACCATACCGGTGGTGCAGGTCGTCTCGCAGGCAACGCGCGCATACGGATCGTTCGTTAAGATTTCGCTAAGAATCGCATCCGAGATCTGGTCACAGATCTTGTCCGGATGTCCTTCGGTTACGGATTCCGAAGTGAAAAAATGATGTGCCATGATAAAGGTTCCTTCCTTTCTGATGTACGTCGGGACATAACAAAAAAACGCTCCCATCAGGGAGCGAAAAAACCGTTTTGCCCCCTCATCTTTCGTGTTCCTACGCCGGATTTGGCACCTTACGCATGGTTTTGCGCAGGTTGCCGGGTTTCATTGGGCCGTTCCCTCCACCGCTCTGGATAAGGTCGTATATTTACTTACGCGGTTTATTTTATATAAAAACAGAACATTTGTCAAGGGAAAATTTCAGCAAATTCGGATATTGTATGCGGATTGACATTTTCTTTGTACACCGTTATATTAAATATGTAAGAATGCACCCTGCCGCCGGCCGGTCTGCGCGGCTTTTGGGTCTATTCTTATCCGTATTCACCATGCGTCCTGCGGACGCATTGTTTTTATCATGGGAGAGAATAAGGATATATGAACGTAAATGTAGGAATCGATATCGGCTCAACGACGGTCAAAATCGTTGTTGTGCGCGATGGAGAGATCATTCACAAACACTATGAGCGCCACTTTTCCAAAGTACGCGAAAAGGCAGTCGAGCTGGTGCGAAACGCGCGCGCGCTGATCGGAGAAGATACGACGCTGCGCTGTGCGATTACCGGTTCGGCAGGTTTGGGCGTAGCCAAAGCCGCGGATATCGACTTTGTGCAGGAAGTATTCGCCACGCGCAAGGCAGTCGGCGTGCATGTGCCGCAGGCCGATGTGGTCATCGAGCTGGGCGGCGAGGACGCCAAGATCGTGTTCCTGTCCGGCCAGCTGGAGGAACGCATGAACGGTTCATGCGCGGGCGGCACCGGTGCTTTCATCGACCAGATGGCCGTGCTGCTGGACGTGACCCCGACCGAGCTCGACCAGCTCGCGCAGGGCGCGGAACGCATCTACACCATCGCATCCCGCTGCGGCGTGTTCGCCAAGTCGGATGTGCAGCCGCTGCTCAATGAAGGCGCGCGCAAGGAGGACGTCGCCGCGTCTATCTTCCAGGCGGTCGTCAACCAGACGGTCGCAGGTCTGGCGCAGGGCCGCGAGATCAAAGGCGATGTGCTGTTCCTCGGCGGGCCGCTGTTCTTCTTCAAGGGCTTGCAGCGCCGTTTTCAGGAAACGCTCGGTCTGGACGACGCGCACGCGCACTTCCCCGACCTTGCCCCGTACGCCATCGCGGCGGGCGCGGCAGAATACGCGGGTGACACCCAGAAAACCTACACCGTCTCGTCGCTGCTGGACGCACTGGAGCAGGCGGCGGGCGCACCGGTGGTGGCAAACTACCTGCCGCCGCTGTTTGAAAACGAAGCGCAATATGCGGAATTCCAGCACCGCCACGGCGTGCATGATGTTATGACGCAGAATGTCACCATGTACGAAGGCGACGCTTATCTCGGCATCGACTGTGGCTCGACCACGACCAAGCTGGTGCTGATTGGTGAGGATCACCAAATCCTGTACCATCACTACCAGTCCAACAAGGGCAACCCGGCTGATGTCATCCGTGAGCAGCTCACTCGACTGTACGAGTTGTGCGGCGACCGGGTACATATCGTGTCCTCGGCGGTCACGGGCTACGGCGAAGCGCTCATCCAGAACGCCTTCGGCGTGGATTTCGGTCTGGTCGAAACGGTTGCGCACTTCCGCGCAGCGCGCCATTTCTGCCCGGATGTCGATTTCATCATCGACATCGGCGGACAGGACATCAAGTGCTTTAAGATCCGCAACAAGTGCATCGACAACATTTCGCTTAACGAGGCCTGCTCGTCGGGCTGCGGCTCATTCATCGAGACCTTTGCCCGCTCGATGGGCTACTCGATTGAGGAATTCTGCAAGCTCGGCCTGTTTGCCAAGCACCCGATCGACCTCGGCTCGCGCTGCACGGTGTTCATGAACTCCTCCGTTAAGCAGGCGCAAAAGGACGGCGCGGGCATCGACGCGATCTCGGCCGGCCTGTCGGTTTCGGTCGTGAAGAACGCACTGTATAAGGTAATCCGTGCGCACTCGCCGGACGACCTCGGCCAGCACATCGTCGTGCAGGGCGGCACGTTCCTCAACGACGCCATCCTGCGCTCGTTCGAGCAGGAGATTGGGCGCGACGTAACCCGTCCGGCGATTTCTGGTCTCATGGGCGCCTACGGCGCAGCGCTGCACGCCAAGGACAACCGGCCGGAAAAGACCGGCCTGATCGGACCGGATGTGCTCGCCGGTTTCTCGCACACCGTGCGCACAACGCGCTGCGGCCTGTGTGAAAACCATTGCAGCCTGACCATCAACGACTTCGGCGGCGGTCGCCGTTTTATCTCGGGCAACCGCTGCGAGCGCCCGCTCGGCGGCGTGAAAAAGACCGAGCTGCCCAACCTGTATAAATGGAAGCTGGATAAGCTCCGCAGCTACGGCGAACCGTCCGGCAATCCGGCTCCGCTCGCCACAATCGGCCTGCCGTTCGGCCTGAACTATTACGAACTGCTGCCGTTCTGGACGACTTTCCTGCGCTCACTCGGCTTTGAAACCGTCCTTTCCGATGTGTCCACCCGCGATATGTATATGAAGGGCCAGCACTCCATCCCGTCGGATACCGTGTGCTATCCGGCCAAGCTGATGCACGGCCACATCGAAAACCTGCTGGAAAAGGGCGTGGACGCGATCTTCTATCCGTGCATGACCTACAATCTGGACGAGGGCCGCGCGACCAACTGCTATAACTGCCCGGTCGTGGCATATTATCCCGAGCTTTTGAAGGCGAACGTCGCAGCGCTTGCCGACTTTGACTTCATGATGCCGTATTTTGAACTGGCCGACCCCAAGCGGTTTACCCAGCATGCGGCGAAATATTTCTGCGGCAAGTACCCGCAGCTCAAGAAAAAGCAGGTCGAAGCCGCTTCAAAGGCTGCTTATCAGGAGCTGGCCGACTATTATGCGCAGATCCGCGCAGAGGGCCAGAAGGCCATCGCCTATGCCGACACGCACGGGCTGGATATCGCGGTCATCGCGGGCCGCCCGTATCACGTTGACCCGGAGATTAACCACGGCATCGACCAGCTGATTGCCTCGTTCGGACTGGTCATCGTGTCCGAGGACGCGGTATGGCAGCTGACCGAAGCGCCGCAGGTGCATGTGCTCAATCAGTGGACTTACCATTCGCGCATGTACGGCGCAGCCAAATACGTCACCAAAAAGGAAAACGCGCAGCTGATTCAGCTGGTATCCTTCGGCTGCGGCATCGACGCCATCACCACCGACGAAATGCGCGCCATCTGCGAAAATGGCGGCAAACTCTATACACAGCTCAAAATTGACGAGATCAGCAACCTGGGTGCGGCAAAAATCCGCATTCGCAGTATGCTGGCCGCCGTAGAGGAGGGCAGAAAACTTGCAAAACAACAACGCGACGCCTAAAACCTATGAATACGCGCAGTTCACCGAGGAAATGCGCAAGGACTACACCATTCTGGTGCCCAACATGCTGCCCGTGCAGCTTGGCCTGATGTGCCGCCTGATGAAGAACTTCGGCTATAACATGGAGCTGCTCAACACCTTCGGGCCGAACATCGCGGAACAGGGCCTGCGCAACGTGCATAACGACACCTGCTATCCCGCGCTGCTGGTCATCGGCCAGCTGCTGGACGCCATCGAATCCGGCAAGTACGACATCCACAAGATCGCGCTTATCCTGCCGCAGACCGGCGGCGGCTGCCGCGCTTCCAACTACATCCATCTGATGCGCAAGGCGCTGGAAAAGAACGGTTACGGTTTTATCCCGGTCATTTCGCTGAACTTTGCCGGACTGGAAGAGGACGCAAACCCCGGCTTCAAGCTGACCAAAACCATGCTCATCCAAATCGCCTACGCACTGCTGATCGGTGATTTGATTATGCTGGTGGCCAACCAGTGCCGCCCGTACGAAATCGTGCCCGGTTCGACCGAAAAGGCCATCGAAATCTGCATGAACGCAGTCACCGCGCGCTTTACGGGCGACCGCATGGTGCGTTACAGTGAGGTTAAGCACCTGTACCAGTATGTGCTGACCGCGTTCGGCAAGCTGCGTCTGGATAAGACGCAGAAAAAGAAGATGGTCGGCATCGTGGGCGAGATCTACGTCAAGTTTTCCCCGCTCGGCAACAACCGTCTGGAGGAATTCCTGCTCTCCGAGGGCTGCGAACCGGTTCTGCCGGGTCTGGTCGATTTCTGTCTGTATTCGATCTATAACTCGGTCATCGACCATAACCTGTACGGTCGCTCGGCCAAGCGCGCCACCATTTACAAATTCGTCTATCAGTTCCTGCTGGGCAAGCAGGCGGACATCATCAAGCTGATGAAAAAGGACGGCAATTTCCGTCCCCCGATGCCATTTGACGAGGTGCGCAAAAAGTCGCACGCCATCATCGGTGAGGGCGTCAAGATGGGCGAAGGCTGGCTGCTGCCCGCTGAAATGGTCGAGCTCATCAGCGAGGGCGTGACCAACATCGTCTGCACGCAGCCGTTCGGCTGTCTGCCCAACCACATTGCGGGCAAGGGCATGATCCGTCGTATTCGCGAGGTCTATCCGCAGGCGAACATCGTCGCGGTCGATTACGACCCCGGCGCGTCCAAAATCAATCAGGAAAACCGCATCAAGCTGATGCTGTCAAGCGCAGAATAATCCAAAGCCGGAACCTTCGGGTTCCGGCTTTTTTGCTGCCGCGCACGCGAGGTTATGACGCCGCATAGGATGCAATGACCGCCTTCCCCGCGGGAAGTGCGGCGAAAATCTTGCATACTGGGAATGATTACATGGACCACGAAACCTTTTCTCCGCTATCCGACCTGCCAGAAGGCACGCGGGCGCGCGTGCACGCCCTGCATCTGTCGGGCGGCATGCGCCGCCGCTTGCAAGACCTCGGGCTGGTGGCCGGCACGCGGGTATCCTGTATCCAGCGCGCCGCGGCGGGCGACCCGACGGCCTACCGCATCCGCGGCGCGGTGATTGCGCTGCGGGCCGACGATGCTTCGCAAATCGAAATCGGGGTGGACAGCTGATGGGGGCGGAGCGCACTCCGGTCGTGGCACTGATGGGCAACCCCAACGTCGGCAAATCCACCGTCTTTAACGCGCTGACCGGCGCGCGCCAGCACACCGGCAACTGGAGCGGCAAGACCGTATCCGGCGCGCGCGGCACAATGGACTGTGGTGGCCGCGAAATGACGCTGGTCGATCTGCCGGGCACCTATTCGCTGCGCCCCCGCTCAGCGGAGGAGCGCGTCGCGCGGGATTTTCTCACCGGTGGCGAAGCGGATGCTGCCATTCTGGTGGCGGACGCGACCTGCCTCGAGCGCAATCTGATTCTTGTTTTGCAGGTGCTGGAAGTCCTGCCCAACGTGATTGTTTGCCTGAATCTGATGGACGAGGCGCGCAAAAAGCGCATCCGCATCAACATACCCGCGCTTGAGCGCGAGCTGGGCGTGCCGGTCGTGCCGTGCACGGCGCGGCGCGGGCGCGGGCTGCCCACGCTGATGCAGGCCGTATGCCGCGTATTGGACGGCGAAACCGTCCCGCACCCTACCACCATCCGCTACCCCGCAGAAATCGAGGACGCGGTGCGCGCCTCCGGCCTTGCACGCGCGGACGCGCTCGCCGCACTCTCCCAGCAGCCGCCGGACGGCATGGATGCCCAGCAGCTGGATGATCTGTTCACTGCCGCGGCTGCGCTGCGCGCCGAGGAGATCGCCCTGACCTGCGTGCAGGTCCCCGCAGACGCGGATGCGCGCGACCGCCGCATCGACCGCATCCTGCTCAGCCGTCGGTTCGGGCTGCCACTCATGCTGCTGCTGCTCGCCGCCGTGTTTTACATCACCCTGTTCGGCGCCAACGTCCCGAGCGAATGGCTGGGCACACATCTGCTCGGTCTGAGCGCACCATTTGCCGCCGCCCTTTCCGCACTCGGTCTGCCGCCGTTTTTCGTTTCGCTGCTGGTTGACGGCCTGTGGCGCGTGCTGGCCACGGTCATCTCGGTCATGCTGCCGCCCATGGCCATCTTTTTTCCGCTGTTCACCCTGCTCGAGGACGCAGGCTACCTGCCGCGCGTCGCTTTTCAGCTCGACTACGCCTTCCGCCGGGCGCACGCCTGCGGCAAGCAAAGCCTAACCATGTGCTTGGGTAAAAAATGGATGCGAAAGGCGGCAGAGGTCTCCTTCGTTAAGGCCAGTTAAAATGTACGCTAATCTTTGGCAAGAGTGGTTGAGATGGATATTTTCCAGTGCTATACTCGCTTTTGGACACAGGGAACATCAATTCACACCCTGCAATTACATGCAAAAAGGGAGTAATCACGAATGCAGACAAAAAGAGTATTGGCAGGCATCCTGACCAGCACATTGCTGCTGAGCGCCTACCCGTTCGCTTCCGCAGCGGACTATAACGATTCCAGCGTCACCGGCGCTGCCGGCTGGCAAGCATGGACCGAAGCGTGGAACACCATTGCCACCGACTACACACAGGTTTCCATGACGCCCGGCGCGGACGAGACCCAGCTGAACTTCGCTTGGTACAGCAAGGACGAGACCGGCAAGAGCGCAACGCCGGTCGTACATTTCGGCACGGACAAGAATAACCTTGCCGAGTTTACCGGCACCTCTGCCGCTGTTGACACCAGCCTGACCGACGGCACAGCCTATTCCTACAACCATGTTACCGTGACCGGCCTGAAGGCCAACACCACCTACTACTACACGGTGGAAAAGAACGGCGTGCAGACCGAAGCCAAGACCTACAAGACCGGCGACTTTGAAAGCGCACAGATTCTGTACGTCGGCGACCCGCAGATCGGCGCTTCCAAAGGGCAGTCGCAGAACGGCGAAGCGCTGACCGCGGACAGCGGCGCTGCCAACACCGCCGCGCGCAACGACAGCTTTGCCTGGGACCGCACGCTGGACATTGCGCTTCAGCAGAATCCGGGGCTGGATTTCGTAATCTCCGCAGGCGATCAGGTCAACAAGACCGGCAAGCCCAAGGAAGAGGAGTATGCGGGCTATCTTTCCGCCAGCGCACTCACCAGCCTGCCGGTTGCTACCACGATCGGCAACCATGATTCGCTCAACGCGGACTACCAGAACCACTTCTACAACCCGAACCAGACCGGCTACGGCGAAACCGAAGCGGGCGGCGACTACTACTATTCCTATGGTTCCGGCCTGTTCATCGTGCTCAACACCAACAACTACAATGTTGCCGAGCATGAAAAGGCTATCAAGGAAGCGGTTGCATCCGATCCGGACGCTAAGTTCCGCATCGTGACCATCCATCAGGACATCTATGGCTCGGGCCTTGACCACTCGGACACCGACGGTATGATTCTGCGCACCCAGCTCACTCCGATCTTTGACCAGTACGACATCGACGTTGTCCTGCAGGGCCATGACCACACCTACAGCCGTACCAAGCTGCTCTACGGCGACGGCCAGACCCACGGCACCTACGAGTTCCGCCTGAACGAGGACGGTTCGGACTACGACTGGGACAATGCGTACAACACCCAGACCGACGAGCAGATCCCGCTCTACCCCGAGGATGAAGCCGGTCAGGCCAAGCACGACGCCTTCCAAGCCGACAACGAGTGCTACACCATCGAGGACGTGCAAGGGAGCACGGTCACCAACCCGCAGGGCATCCTGTACATGACCGCAAACTCCGCTTCGGGCTCCAAGTTCTATGAGCTGATCGCTTCTCAGCAGGATTATGTTGCCGAGCGCAGCCAGAACTGGCTGCCGAGCTACTCGGTCATCAACCTGACGGCCGATACCTTCTCGATCGACACCTACCAGATCACCGATGCAGGCAAGGTGGAAAAGATCGACAGCACCTTCACCATCAAGAAAACCGACGAGCAGGCCGCAGCGATCACCGTGGACGGCACTGCCAAGCAGGTTGCGACCGCTTCGGTCGGCGGTGAAACCTACTACCGTCTGCGCGACCTTGCTACCGCGGTAAACGGCACGGCTGCCCAGTTTAACGTCGAGTGGAAAAACGGCGTGATCGTCATTACCGGCAAGCGCTACGATGCCGCGGCCCTTGCCCCTGCTGCCGAGACGACCGGTGTCAAGCAAACCCTGACCATGCAGGTAAACGGCAAGACCGTGACCACGGCCGCCGCCAACGTGAACGCTAACTATTATGTCCCGGCCAGCCTTCTGTCCACGCTGGGCATTCAGAGCACGGTATCAAACGGCACGCTGACCATCACCACCAAGTAATTCCTTCTTTTTCTCTCTTCCTTTTTCTCCGTTCTTCCGGCTGATTCTCTGCGGATGACAGCGCATCCGCGGAGAATTTTTCCGGTTTCCCCTGTTTTTTGTCTTTGCCTTATGCGCAAGACATGATCCATTTCCGTAAAGCGAGTGATTGATTTGCATACCGACCAAAACCACCCCGTCCGCCGCCTGCTGCTCCGCTGGGCGCCGCCGCTTTTGCTGCTGCTTTTGTTCTTCGTATTCGTTGTGCGCATCAATGCGGTGGATAAAATCGGACTCGTCTCCCGCGAGGGTCAGACCTTTGAAAAGGGCGTTGTCACCGAGATCATACGGGACAATTTGCAGTACGACGGCAGCCGCGTAGGCGAACAGCTGGTGCGCGTGCAGATGAAAACCGGTGCACGTGCCGGGCAAACGCTGGAAATGACCAGTTCCTCCGGCTATCTGTTCGGCGCAGGCTGCACTGTGGGCATGAAGGTCATCGTCATGCAGAGCGTTTCGGGCGACTCGACCGTTGCAAGCGTCTACGCGCAGGACCGCGAAACCGTTATCTATGTGTTTGCGGGGCTGTACCTGCTGGTGCTGTGCCTTGTGGGCGGCAAACAGGGCGTCAAGGGTGCGCTCGGTCTGGTGTTCACCTTTTTCTGCATCCTGTTCGTATATCTGCCGCTTGTCTACCGCGACCACTCCCCGTTCTGGGTGTCAGTGTTCATCTGCACGATCACGACGATCGTCACCATGTACCTGATCGGCGGCCCGACGAGGAAAACACTGGTCGCAACCGGCGGTACGGTTGCGGGCGTGTGCATCGCAGGTCTGGCCGCGTCTGCGTTCAGCGCTGCCTCGGGTATCTCGGGTTGGAACGTCAGCGATATCGAAAGCCTGCTTACGCTGTGGAACACGAACGGCATTCAGGTCGGCGGCCTGCTGTTTTCCGGCCTGCTGATCTCCAGTCTGGGCGCAACAATGGATGTGGCCATGTCGATCGCCAGTGCCATCAGCGAGATCCACGCCCAGACGCCGGATATCTCCCGCCGCGAGCTGTTCCGCGCGGGTATGCGCGTCGGCCGCGACATGATGGGCACGGACTCCAATACGCTCATCCTCGCTTTTGCGGGCGGCAGCATCAGCATGCTGGTACTCGACTATGCCTATGATCTGCCCTATCTGCAAATCATCAATTCCAACAACATCGGCATTGCAATCATGCAGGGGCTGGCCGGCAGCTTCGGCATCGTGCTGAGCGTCCCAGTGACCGTGTTGCTCGCAATTTTCCTGTACACACACGGCCGGCAAAAAGAATCGTCCTGAATCTCCCCCATCGGCGGCGTCTTGATGAAAAGGCGCCGCCGATATTTTTCCGTACATTTTTCCGCAAATCGTCTGGAAACCGCTTCCAAGATGCGAAAAAAGCAAAAAACCGTTTCGCTCCCCGGATTTCATGGAATAAAACTCTTGTAATGCGCGCCGGTTTTGCTTAAAATGATTGTGTATGATTTGTCGCCTACGGGCGGCACAAGCCCACACACAGAATACGGAACAAACACTGCATGGAGGAGGAAGCATGAGCAAAATCGAACCATATATCACCAGCATCCCGGATTTTCCCGAACGTGGCGTGATCTTCCGGGACATCACCACGGTCATCGGCAATGCGGATGGCTTACAGCTGTCGGTGGACGAAATGGCCGCGCTGCTGGAGGGGGAAACATTTGATGTGATTGCGGGACTGGAATCGCGCGGGTTCCTGTTCGGTATGCCGATCGCCTACAAGCTGCACAAGCCGTTCATCCCGATCCGCAAGGCCGGCAAGCTGCCGCGCGCGACCGCCGGGATGTCTTACGAGCTGGAGTACGGCACCGCCTCGATCGAGGTACACCGCGATGACATTCAGCCGGGCATGCGCGTCGTGCTGATCGACGACCTGATCGCCACCGGCGGCACGCTGGAAGCGGCGGCCAAGCTGCTTGAGTCGCTCGGCGCAACCGTGGTCAAGATCGTCTGCCTGCTCGAACTGAAGGGGCTGCACGGCCGCGACCGTCTGCAAGGCTACCCGCTCGCCACGGTCGTATCCTATGACGGAAAGTAAGCAAGGGGAAAAGAGAAAGGAAAAAAGGGCTGAAAACACACATGTTTGAAAAGATGTTCAAACTTTCGGACAACCACACCACCGTCCGCACCGAGGTCATGGCGGGTATCACCACCTTCATGACCATGGCATACATCCTTGCGGTCAACCCGAGCGTCCTCGGCTCGACCGGCATGGATCCCACCGCCGTCCTGCTGGCGACTGCGCTTGCCTCCTGCCTCGGCACGGTCTGCATGGCGTTTATGGCAAACCTGCCATTTGCGCTGTCCGCCGGCATGGGCCTGAACGCCTTTATGGCATACACCGTCGTCGCCGGTTACGGGTACAGCTGGCAGGTCGCGCTGCTCGCGGTCTTTATCGAGGGCCTGGTCTTTATCGTGCTGTCGCTGACCAATGTGCGCGAAGCGATCTTCAACGCCATCCCGCTGACGCTCAAGCGCGGCGTTTCGGTCGGCATCGGCCTGTTCATCGCTTTCATCGGCTTGCAGAACGCCGGGCTGTCCGTGGACTCCTCCACGCTCGTCACCATCACGAGCTTTACCGACAATTTCCACACCTCGGGCATCTGTGCGCTGCTTGCACTGGTCGGCCTGTTCATCACGGCGGTGCTGTATATCCACCGCGTCAAGGGCGCGATCCTGTTCGGCATTTTGCTCACTTGGATCATCGGCATGCTCTGCCAGCTGACCGGCCTTTATGTGCCGGATGTGGAAGCGGGCTTCTACACCCTGTTCCCGGCCTTCGGCATGACCGACTTTACCAAGCTGGGCCTGACCTTCGGCCAATGCTTCGACGTGGATTTTGGCGCGGTCGGCATCATCAACTTCATCGTGGTGATCTTCTTGTTCCTGTTTGTTGATATCTTTGACACGCTCGGCACGCTGATCGGCGTTGCCACCAAGGCAAACATGCTCGACAAGGACGGCAAGCTGCCGGGCATCAAGCCCGCGCTGCTGTCCGACGCAATCGCAACTTCGGCGGGCGCCATCCTCGGCACCTCGACCACCACGACCTTCGTCGAGTCCGCCTCCGGCGTGGCGGTTGGCGGCCGTACCGGTCTGACCGCACTGGTCACCGGCGTGCTGTTCCTGATCTCCACGCTGTTTGCGCCGATCTTCACCGCGATCCCCTCCTTCGCTACTGCACCGGCGCTGATTATGGTCGGCTTCCTGATGGTCGGCACGGTTTCCGAGATTCGCTTCGATCTGGACAACCTGACCGATGCCATCCCAGCTTACCTCGCCATCATTTCCATGCCGCTGTTTTACAGCATTTCCGAAGGCATTTCGATGGGCGTTATCTCCTATGTCCTGCTCAACCTCGCCGCAGGCAAGGGCAAAAAGGTCACCCCGCTCATGTATGTGCTGGCGGTGCTGTTCATTCTCAAGTATATCTTCCTGTAATCCTATCACACGGACCGCTGTCCTCCAGGACAGCGGCCCTTTTTATGTTTCTTATCGAATGATTGACGGCGCGCGCGAAAACGGTTACAATGTGGGTATCTTATTATCCCACGTTTTCCCTATCAAGGAGGCCGTTATGAAAAAAAGACTTACTGCCCTATTGCTGATGCTTGCCCTGCTTATCCCCTGCCTGCCGCTCGCTGCGGCAGCCGAGGAGACGCCCGTTGCGGCAACTTCCAGCGCAAAACTGATCGCCTTCACCTTTGACGACGGTCCCTCGGCCTATACCTCGACCCTGCTGGATGGACTGAAGGCCCGCGGTGCGAAAGCCACCTTCTTTATGAACGGCACCAACGGCTCGCACGGCATTGTCAATCACAAAGACATTCTCACGCGGATGCGGGACGAGGGTCACCAGCTCGCCAACCATACTTACCAGCACCTCATCCCGTTCGACAGCTACGGCGCGAGCACGATCTCGAGCGAAGTCAGCCGCGTGGAAAGCCTGCTGTTTGATCGCATGGGCGGCTCGTACACCGACATGGTGCGCACCCCCGGCGGCGCGGTAGGCGGCACGGTCAAGAGCACGATTGCCGCGCCCATCATCCTGTGGAGTGTGGACCCGCTTGACTGGAAATACCGCAATGCGGACACAGTCTACAACAACATCATCAAAGGCGCGCATGACGGCGCGATCGTGCTGACGCACGATATCTACCAGACCAGCGTACAGGGTGCGCTGCGCGCGATTGATACGCTCAAAGCACAGGGGTATGAATTTGTCACCGTAGCCGAGCTGCTGCGCCGCCGCGGCATCACCCCGCAAAACGGCGTCGTCTACACCAGCGCCCCGAACAAGGGAACCAACCTGCCCGCATATACTGCGCCGACCATCACCTCCACGCCGGGTGACAACGGCGTTTCGGTCACATTCTCGACTGCGGACAAGGGGCTGACCCTGTATTACACGACCAGCAACGCAACCCCGCACCTCGGCAGCACCAAATACACCGGCCCGATTACGATTACCAAGGATACAACGTTCACGGTCGTCGGCATCGACAAATACGGTACGCGCACGCCTGTCACCACCAAAAAGGTTGCAGGCGTACCGCCCACAGCCGCACCAACCGTTTCGTATGAAAACGGTATGCTGACGCTTTCGTGCACTACCGCGGGCGCGTCTATCTATTACACGACCGACGGCTCCACACCGACCGCACAAAGCACGCTTTACACCGGTGCGTTTACGCCAGAAACCAACACGACCAAGTGCATCGCCGTCCTGTCCGGCCATCTGGACAGCCCGGTCGTCACCTGCACACTGACTGAATACGGCCGTCTGTTCACCGATGTACCGGTGGACAGCTGGTATTATGACAGCGTGGGTGAGATTGTCGAGCAGGGGCTGATGAACGGCACGAGCGCGTATACCTTCTCGCCCGACACAACCATGACGCGCGCGATGCTGGCCACGGTGCTCTATAACCTTTCTGGCAAGCCTGAAGTGGGCGACAACCTCGGCTATCCCTATGCGGATGTGGACGCGAACGCCTATTATGCGTTGCCCGTTTACTGGGCACGGGCAAACGGCCTCGTGACCGGCTACACCGACGAAACCTTCGCGCCGAACGACACGGTCACCCGCGAACAGGTCGCTGTGCTGCTCTATCGACTGGCAAATCACCTCGGCATGGACACCAGCACACACGCCGACCTGTCTGCTTATACGGATGCGGCGCAAATCAGCGTCTATGCGCAGGAAGCCATGCAGTGGGCGGTCGCGTCCGGACTGCTGAGCGGCCGCACCGCGACCACGCTCGCCCCGCAGGGCAGCGCCACCCGCGCGGAGGGCGCGAAAATCCTGACGAGCTTCACCGCACTGACCTAACCCCACAATGGGTAGAAATAAACGGGACGTACGATCCAAGTACGTCCCGTTTATTCTATCCAGTCGATTTCACAGGGTTTGGGCAGAAAACGAAAATGAATAACGATCTTCTGCCGCTTGACCCTGCCTTGCTCTGTTTTTTCGTATGTACCCTGCCCGATCTCAATCCGCTCGATCAGCTCAAACAGCAGAGACGGCGTCAATTCCTCCACATCCGTATAGCGGCGAATGATTGCCCACAAGCGTTCCTGCAGCCGCTGCAAATTTTCCGCACCGCTATCCGGCTGCAACGTGTCGATCTGCTGCTCCAGCGCAGCCGTCTTGCTCTCATACCGTTCGAGCAGCGGATAAAAGTTCGTCTCGCCAATCCTGCCCGCCGTGCGATCTTCATAAAGCTGCGCAACCAGACGCTGAACCCGCTCCAGCTCCCGTGCCATCCGTTCTCTCTCGCGCCCCGCTTCCTGTCCCCGCTCGTCCAATCGCAAACGGCGGTTCAGCCGCTCAAACAATACGTTGCACTCATCCTCAGACAGGCAGACATATCGCCGCACCGCCTCCAATACGCAGCGGAAAAGCGATTCATACGAGATAAAATGATTGGAACAGGCGGATGCTCCCCGGAGTTTGTACGCACCGCACGCCAGATTAGCCGCCGAGCCTTTTTTGCGCGTGCCGACCGTGGACATAGCCTTGCCGCAGTCCAAGCAGAAGGCAAGCCCCGCAAACAGATTGGAAAACGCCCCTTTCCGGTCACAACGGCGGGCAGACCGCTGGCGCTGCACCGCAGCAAATGTCTGTTTGGAAACCAGCGGCTCGTGCTGATTTGGGACAACGATCCACTCATCCGTCCGCCTTTCGCGGGTCTTTTTGCTTTTGAAGCTGATTTTGTCGGTCTTCCCCTGTGCGATATGACCCAGATAGACCACATCTCGCAGCATACGGCTGACACCCACCGAGGTCCACGCCTTTCGTTTGGAGTAATGGTCCGGGTTGAGCCCCGGATGCGCCAAAGTGCGATAGACAGCCGGCGGCACCTCGTCGCGCTCGTTCAGCATCCGCGCGATCTCCGCAGACCGCTTACCCGCTGCCGCCCAAACAAAGATCCGCCGCACGACGGTCGCAGCCCGCTCGTCTGGTATCAGATGATTCTTGTCTTTGGGGTCTTTTTGATACCCGTATGGCGCAAAATTGCCGATAAACTTGCCTGCCTGCATTTTAGCATGCAGCGCACCGCGAATCTTGCGGCTGGTATCGCGGGCATACATTTCGTTGATGACGTTGCGAAACGGTGCAAGGTCCGTATCCGCCCGCGCGGTGTCGATCCCGTCCCCTACCGCAATCAGCCGCACACCGTGCTCCGGGAACACCAGCTCCAGATACCGCCCAGTCTGGATATAATCGCGTCCCAGCCGCGACAGGTCCTTGACCAGTACAACCTCAAACCGGTGCTGTTCCATATCACGGAGCATGGCCTGAAAGCGCGGACGGTCAAAGCTGGTGCCCGACCACCCATCATCCACGTACTCCCCGACAACAGAAAACCCTTCCTGCTCTGCATACGCCTTTAACATGCTGCGCTGGTTCTGGATGCTTTCGCTTTCCCCGGGGTTGTCATCGTCGCGGCTCAGCCGCAGATACAAGACCGCCCTGCAGGCGGCCGATACTTCGCGCATGGCGTATTCCCTCCTTTCTACTCTCCGCCTGCATGCGATCCTAATGCCCTATGCCGGCGTCCCGACCGTTTCTGCCTCGAACTGCGCTGCGATAACGTTCTCGAGCAGCTCGAGCAGGGCGCGGCGCTGTACCCAACACGCATTTGCCTTAGTGTGGTTCATGCACCCGTCTCCTTTCTACTCTGATAGAATTCTATGCCTCCCTTTCTCAAAGTATCTCGTAAATACCTTTTTCTTCCAATTCTTTTCCAAATTCGCCCGTAAAGGCTTGCATATTGTACTCCCATTAGATACAAATTTGGTCAAAAACCCATTGTCCTTTTTGAACAAGATGGTTTATACTAATAGCATGAGATTTGTGCAAAACGATGTAGAAAGTCCAGGCAATGCGCTTCAGCGGTTTAAACTTTCTCAGGCAGAGACAAACTCTGCTTTTTCGTATATCAACTTGCGCGTTGAAAATACAAGGGGATTTTCAATGATTGCCATTGAAAACGCCTCTTTACTGGGTCAGATCAAAGGAGGGGGAAGGAAAGCGAATATGAAATACGCAAATCCCGCTTTAAAATTTGAATCCAAGGGGGCTAAATAATATGAAAAAGGCAGTCAAACAATCAACATTACTCACAGCGTTAAATTTGGGAACTATTGCACTGGTTGTCCTGCTGACAATCTCTTTTTTATTATCGGCATCTATGAACAATCGCGCGATGGAAATGTATAGCAATGGAGAAGAACTGACAGCAGCGGCGCAACAATTCTTGGATGCCTCCGGGTACTTAACGGAGCAGGCAAGAGCCTGTGCTGCTACCGGTGAAGCAATCTATCACGATAACTACCAGAATGAAGTAAATAATTTGCAAAACCGTGAAACCGGCTACAGCAAAATGGAGCAGGTAGGTATTACGGACGAGGAAAAGGCTCTCATAACCGAGATGTCGCAGATCTCCAATACTTTGGTGCCGCTGGAAGAAAGCGCTATGAGTTCGGCAATGGTCGGAGACATTGACTCTGCGCTGGAATATGTATTCGGTGAGGACTACAGCTCGGATTTGAGCAGAATTCAATCTCTTCAGGATGAATTTGTAGAGACATTTCAGGCACGTCTTGCGTCTGAAATCGAGCAACAGCGAACACTTGTGTCCATTATGCAAATTGTAGTCATCATCATTGTTTGCTTGATTATTGTATTCCAACTCTTCAGCACTATGTTCACGAGGAAAAAAGTAATCCGTCCTCTTAAAATCATACAGGAAGAAATGCTGGAATTTTCCAAGGGCAATCTGTCGATCGGCGGCAAACTGCAGGAAGATACTTCGGAATTGGGAATGCTCGTTTCTTCTGTACATCAGATGCGCGATCATTTGAAAGAATTCATCGAGGATATTCATAATAAATTGCTGCAAATAGCGCAAGGGGATTTGGATATCAAAATGGATATTGCATACATCGGTGATTTGGCTGCAATTGAAACTTCTCTGAAGAAAATCAGCACATCTCTGAGCGATGCATTCCGGGAAATTGATCTTGCTTCCAATCAGGTTGCTTCGGGCGCAGATCAGGTATCCAATGGCGCACAGGCGCTGAGCCAAGGTGCGACGGAGCAGGCAAGCGCTGTGGAGGAACTTTCGGCAACCGTGCAGGAAATCAGCATGAGAATCAATCAGAATGCGAAAGATACGGATTCTGCCAACAATTTAACCATGCTTACCGGCACCAAAGTCAATGAAAGCAAGCAAAAATGCAAGAACTCATGACGGCAATGGATGAGATCAAGCAGACCTCGCATCAAATTCAGGGAATTATCAAAACCATTGATGATATTGCGTTCCAGACCAATATTCTTGCTTTGAATGCAGCGGTGGAAGCCGCCCGCGCAGGAGCGGCTGGAAAGGGATTTGCTGTTGTAGCCGATGAAGTAAGAAGCCTTGCAGGCAAATCGGCGGAGGCCTCTCAGAATACGCAGGAGCTGATTAAAAATTCTATCTCTGCCGTGGAGCGTGGCGGTGCATTGGCAACGGATGCAGCAAAGGTTTTGGATGAAACCGTAGAGGCTGCGGATCAGGTAGTGGCATCTATTAAGCGAATTGCGACGGCTTCTGCAGAACAAGCGCAGGCAACCGACCAGATTGCACAGGGACTGGATCAGGTTTCCAGCGTAGTGCAGAACAACTCTGCGACGGCAGAGGAAAGTGCAGCAGCAAGCGAGGAGCTGTCCGGTCAGGCCAGCATGCTTAAAACATTGGTCGGCAGATTCAAAATTGCAAATGCAAGCACAGGCTATCAGATCCAAGAAACTCCTGATTATGCACCGGTAACACCCGCAACACCGTCTGAACCGTCTGATATGTATTATGACAAGTATTGAGTGTGTCAACAAAACCCAATAACGGATTTTCCCCAGCTTCGATATCTTACTTATGAAAAAACAGGCATCCACAGTTTGTGGATGCCTGTTTTTTTGTCAGTGTGGACTGCTTATCACATAAGTATAAAAAGCAGTATGCATATTTCGCTTTTACAGATCGTACTCGTTGCAGAAGCGCATCAGGATGGTTGCGACCTGCGCGCGGGTGGAATACTCCGCCGGACCAAGCGTAGTGGCCGTAGTTCCTTCCATAATGCCGCGACCGCAGATCCAATAGAATGCCGCGGTTGCGTAATCGCTGATGCGGTTTGCATCCGCAAAGCCGCCCAGACTGCCGGTCGTGCCGACCGAATAGCCCTTATACTGCGCATAGCGATACAGGATGGCCGCCATCTGCTCGCGGGTAATCCTATCCTTCGGACCGAACAGACCGTCGCCGTAGCCGGTGACGATATTGTTTTCCGCTGCCCAGCGCACGGCGCTACCATACCACATGGATGGGTCTACATCATTGAATCGCGTCCCGCTGCCGCTCGACGGGCTGCCAGCCTGCCGCCACAGGATCGTAACGATCATCGCGCGGGTAGTCGTCTCGTCTGGTGCAAAGCGCGTGGTCGTCGTGCCGTTCATCAGGCCCTTATCCGTGACGAACTGCACCGCATCGTAATACCATGCGCCGCTGTACACATCCGAGTAACGGTTGCTCCAGATCGGCTGCTGTTCCTGCTCTTCATAGCCGATGACATACTTGGAAAAGTGCGTGGTGGTAAACGTCACCTTACGGCGGCTGGTATTATAGGACGTATCGCAAGCGGTCAGGTTGCCGCTGTTGTCCATATACCAAACGACAATGCCGTCCGCAGTCTGACCGGACTTAAGCGTATACGGCAGCGTGACCGTCACATAACCGCCATCAAAATCGGAAATAGTTGTGCTGCCGCTCTTGAAGGACAGATCAAATACCGGCGCGCTGCCCACAACCTGTCTTTGACGGCTGGTCAGCTCACTGGTGTCCACAGCTGCAACATTCAGTGTAATCATGCTGCCCGCCTGCGAAGCCACTGCATCAATCGCGTCGCTGTCAAGCGTCACCTCGGCAACATCCGAATCAATCGTTAGCGTTGCATAGGCGTACTCACTGAGCTTTTCCAGCGAAGATACCGGCAACGTGACTTTCACGCTGTCCGCACGGCTGGACGTATCCACGCTGATCACGACAACCGGGTCCGTGTCGTTCCTATCGGCGGCGTTGAGCACTCGGTTCACCGCGGTGTTCATGGTAGAGGTGGAAATCGTAACGCTGGCCGTCGAGCCGGACAAATACGAATCCACATCCATGATGACGGTAGAAGTGCCGCCGCTGGTCGAGGGCTGCGAAACCGTGCTGGAACCGCTGTCCGTCGAGCGCTCCCACAGCGTGATCGAGCCGCTCAGGGTGTTATAGTTTGCGGTATCGCTGGGTGTAAATACCCACTTGTAAGAAGTGTTTGCCGTCACTTCCGTGGTTGTCGCCTGCTCCCATGCGACCGTACCGGACACGCTGAACGTGCCACCGGTCGTGGTCAGGCTGGCATCAGCCAGCGTTTTTCCGCTGGAGGTGATCGACGTGTACTTGGGCGCGCCGGTCGGTGTGGCCTTGGCAATGGTCACCTGCACGGTTGTCGTGCCGGAAAGATACGCTTTATCGTCCGGCATGAAGCATACTTCATACGAGCCGCTGTCTGCCACGTTCTTCGGGACGGATTTACCGGTACCCCAGCTCCATGTGCCGGATACCGTCTTATCGCCATCCTTGGCCGTGCCAACGATTGCCGACGCAGGCACATCCTTACCGGTATAGGTAACGTTGATCGGATTGACCGTCAGAGTCGGCATGATCTTATTGCTGCCGGTCAGCGTCACGGTGATGGTATAGGCGTTATAATTATCACCGCTGCTAACCGGAATGGTAACCACATACACTGAACCGTCTTTCACATTGCTGTCGCCAGTGTAAGTCAGCTTGTTGCCTTCCAACTTCAATATCGTGACGGCATCCGCTTCGGTAGTCGGCTGACCATAGGCTGCGCCGTCCGGCACGGCGGGCAGCGTGACCGAACCAACGATACCGACTGCTACCGTACCGGAAGCGGTTTTTACAACTTCCGTCGCATCCGCCTTGCTGATGGTGACTGTCTGCGCAGCAGTCGTTTCGTTATAGTTGTCATCCCCAGCCTTGGTGGCGGTAACCGTCACGGTACCCGCCTTGGTCGGGGTCAGCACATTGCCGCTGACAATTGCACTGCCGGTATCGGGCGTGATGGTATAAATGACCGCGCCGGTGCCCGAGCCACCCTCGGCGCTCAATGTGAGCGTTTGACCAAAGGTGACTGTATTCGCGCTGCTGATCGTCAGCTTGGCCTGATCTGCTTTCGTGATGGTAAAGGTAGCCGACTGTTCGCCGTAATAGGTTTCATCCGAGTAGAACGCTGTGACGGTATAAACGCCAGCAGTCGTTACCGCAGGCAGCTCGGCCAGCGTATCATACTCCTGATCGTTGTAACGGTATTTTGCGGTTTTGCCATCGGCCACCGTCGCCTCGTTGAACTGTTCACCCAGTTTATAACCGACCCCGGTGTACTGCTTGCTTTCGTTCTGAGCAGTAAACGTCACTTCAATCGGTGTCTTATCCGTCACCGTCACCTGCACGGTTTTCTCTGTGGCATTGTAGTTGTTGTCACCCTCGCAGGAAACCGTAATGGTGGTGCTGCCAACCGCCTTACCGGTTACATTGCCGTCTTGGTTGACTGTGGCAATGCCGGTATCCTTACTTTCATAAGATAACGTTAAACCAACCGGATCAATCGACGCATCCAATGCAGTCGATTGGTTTATCATAACCGACAAGTCCTTCGCGGTAATGGTCGGCGTGGCCTTGGCAATGGTGAACGAGCCTGCGGACAGTCCGGTTGCCGCGGCATAGTCTGCGCCCTCTGCTACATCAAAGGTCACCGTATACGTGCCTGCGTCCGTGGGCGCGGTTTCACTGCCATTATACTTGACCGTGATTGCACCAATACCGGTAATCTCGCTTTTCTCCTGTACTTGCGCCTGTTTGGGCTGTCCATCATAGGTCAGATCTGCGGGGACCATATAGGTAAAGTCGTTTTCTGTTAAAACGCCCTTCACCGTGATTGCTACCTCTACCGATGCACTGTCCGCCTGAATAGTGATCGATATGGTGCCTTTTTGCAGGTTGTCACCGTTTACAACGGTGTAACCCGTAAAATTCTCATTGGTCGTGCCGTCATCATAGGTTGCCTTGACCACCATACCGGTCGGATCAAAGCTCTCGCCTGCGATATATTCTATCTTGGTTGGTGGAGCTGTGATTTCAAGGCCCGTTACCGTTTTCGCCGTCTTAGTGGTAACCGACAGCGGCTGGGAAGCCTCAGACGCCTTGGTATCCTCTGTTTCCGCTATACGGACATAAATCTGATATTCCGTCTTGGCAGTTAAATTGGAAAAAGTATTGGATTTTTGCCAAGCACCATCTGTCCCCAAACGGTACTCCCAAGCATCATTTGGCGTAACAGTAATAGATGTTTCTGTAATCTCTGTCGCAGAGAACTCTGCCGGAGCTTCTGGCGCATCCTTTTTCTCTACGGCAGTGGTCGGATCGCTAAAAACACTGCCGGAATAGTTTTCCGCCATGACCTCAACTTTAAGAGTTTTGCCTGCATCCGCCGCAACGGGGGTGTAAGTCTGTTCAGTCGCGCCATCAATCTTCGTGTCGTCTCGATACCACTGATAACTTGGCACCGCATCTTCGGGCATACCATCCGTTTTCGCCATCAATTCTACGCCGATCTTCGCCTCGCCCTCAATCGTCACCGTGCCGGAGAGTGATGTCTGCTGCTGATAACCCGTCTCCGACAGCTCAAGAATGCTTTCGCCATACAGACTCTTGCTATCCTCATCATAAGTATATTGAATGCTTTTGCCACCCGCAGTGAAGGTATAACCAGTTTCCATGCTGCCGCCTTGTTGAGGTGCATCAAGGAACAGCCCACCGTCTGCACCAACCGTGCCTGCATCGCTGTTGGTCACATCGACCAGATAGTTGTTTCCGTCCAGCTTGACGATGTTCCACATATGGCCGCCTTCACCTGTACCACCGCTCATTGTGCCATCAACCGTGTAACAAGTTGCATTCGTGAATTGCGACTGATCGCACAGATACTGAAACGCCTTGGAATAGCCCTCACAAACGACCATAGTGCCAGGGTCGTCGTCAAACACATAGATCAGCTGCCACGGGTCGCCGTATGGTGTGCTATCATCATCAGCGGCTGTATGATTATACTCAGTCAACTTGCAAATTTCATTTTTGTAAGCCTCCAGCTTTTCGTAGTCGGATTTGCCTTTGTTATTCGCAACAATCTCGTCTGCTGTTGCGATTGCAGCCGTTACCGTATCAATTTTGTCACTGCTCACGCTATATTGATTACCGGTATCCTGATAATCCTGCGCCACGGCAAATCGAAAATTACCAATTTTAGCCGATGCCGTTTTTCCATTACCTTCTATATTCTTCATATAGTTATAATGAAAACCAGCGCCACTCGTTTTATCATACCAGTATAGCTCATATGGACAATCAATCATCAAGCAGTCCAAAATCTTACCAACATGGATTGATAATTCTGATGTTAGCTTATCTGCCTCTGTTTCGCTCGTATCCCATGTTAAAGTGATATATTGATCTTGCCCTGTATAAAACTGTGTCGAGCCGCCGTTTTTAGCAACCCTTTCGATTTCACTTTTCAGTTTCTCATAGACTGCCTGCTGTGACTCGGACAGCACTTGCTCACCGTAGTTTCCAAACAGCGATGCACCACCGTACTCCGGGTACAGCAGCTGCTGCACATACTCTGTGAACAGCTCGTCGTTGTCCGGCAGGTCAACGTCCGATGTATCGACGGCGACCGTCTCCACTTCCACCGTCTGCTCCGGTTGGATCTCCCATTGATCTTCTGGTCCTGCCGCCAGCGCTGCGGTTGGCAGCATCCCCAGCAGCATGGCCAGTGTCAGCAGCATGGCCAAACCCTTTCTTTTCATACTGGCATTCCTCCCTTTTTTGTTGTGCAGTCCGGTTATCCAAAGTGAATCAGCCCCTTGTCTGCGTGTTTAGGAGCTGCTTGCAATATTTGTCTTTATTATAGTCCCGCACACCCAAAACTTCAATCTTTCCTGCCATATTTATGAATTATTTTCCGCGTCGTTCCAAGCCGCCATTCGTCAAAGCGGTTTCCCACCGTGACGGCGTCTCCAGACGGCGCGCATCCATCTTTTCCCCAAGCATGTGCATGGGCTTCGGATGCAACGCCTGCGGCGTGACCGGCTGCCGCATCATCGACTCGCCGCGCGAGCGCTTGATCGCCATCCTGACCAACACGTTTGCCCCCTGCAACGGACGCTTCCCGCTGCTGATCTTCCTGTGCGCCGTGTTTTTCACGGACAGCGCAGCGGGTGGCGCGCTGCTGCTCACCGCTGTGATCGCGGGCAGCGTCGTCCTCACCCTTGCGGCCTCGCGCCTGCTGTCGGCTACCGTGCTGAAAGGCGTTCCATCCTCGTTTACGCTCGAGTTACCGCCTTACCGCGCGCCGCAGGTAGGGCAGGTGATCGTGCGCAGCGTGTTCGACCGGACGCTGTTCGTCCTCGGACGCGCAGCAGCGGTAGCCGCGCCAGCGGGCGCGATCATCTGGCTGCTGGCCAACCTCGACGTCGGCGGTGTGTCGGTTTTCTCGCACCTGACTGCCTTTCTCGACCCCGCGGGGCGGCTGTTCGGGCTGGACGGCGTGATCCTGCTCGCCTTTCTCCTCGCCTTTCCGGCAAACGAACTGGTGATGCCGCTGATCGTCATGGGCTATCTCGCCACCGGTTCCATCACGGATGTCACCGACCTTACGGCCTTCCGCACGCTGCTGCTGGCAAACGACTGGACGATTTGCACCGCGCTGTGCACACTGGTGTTCACCGTGGCGCACTGGCCGTGCTCGACCACCTGCCTGACCATCTGGAAGGAAACGCGCAGCGTCCGCTGGACGCTTGCCGCCGTCGCGCTGCCGACTGCATTCGGCCTTGCGCTCTGTCTGGCAGTGCATGGCGTATGCACGCTCATCGGACTCGCCTGAAAAAAGCTGCCCCACCTGGGCAGCTTTTTTGCACACACGCAAACAGAACATTTGTTTTCCCGTTCCATCTGTGGTATACTGGTTTCGTATTTCCAAAATGAAACGAGGAACCCCATGGAACCGACCAAATTTGACCTGAAATACGCCGCCGTACGGCGCGCGATCATCGAACAGTCCTTTGCGCACTTAAATGACCGCCAGCGCGAAGCGGTGTTCACAACCGAAGGCCCGCTGCTCATTCTCGCAGGCGCGGGCAGCGGCAAAACCACCGTGCTCATCAACCGTATCGTCAACATTCTGCGCTTCGGGCAGGGTTTGACGAACGAATTTGCGCCCGAGGGCGCAACCGAGGACGACCTGCTGTTCCTGACCGAATACCTGACCGCCCCCAAGCCGGAAAACCGCGCCCGCGCCGAACAGCTGTGCGCGGTCGATCCCGCGCGCCCGTGGCAGGTAATCGCCATCACCTTCACCAACAAGGCCGCGCGCGAGCTGCGCGACCGTCTGCTGGCCGCGCTGCCGGACGAAACTGCGGCAAACGACGTCTGGGCCTACACCTTCCATACCGCCTGCCTGCGCATCCTGCGCCGCTACGGCGACCTGTTGGGCTTTGACAGCGCGTTCACCATTTACGACGAGGATGACAAAAAGCGCGTCATCACGAACGTGCTCAAACAGCTCAATCTCGACCCCAAAGCCTTTGACCCGCGCACCGTGATCGGTATGATCTCGCGCGCCAAGGACAAGCTGATGACCCCGAAGCAGTTTGCCGCGGATGCCGCAGGCGACTACTTCCGTGAAAAGCTGGCGGAGGTCTACAAGCTGTACGAAAAGGAGATGCGCAAGGCGTGCGCACTCGACTTCGACGACATCATCATGAAAACCGTCCTGCTGCTACAAAGCAACCCGGATGTACTGGACCTGTATCAGCGGCAGTTCCGCTATGTGCTGGTGGACGAGTATCAGGACACGAACTATGCCCAGTATGTGCTGACCAGCCTGCTGGCAGGGCATTATGAAAACATCTGCGTAGTCGGTGACGACGACCAGAGTATCTACAAATTCCGCGGCGCGACCATCGCCAACATACTGGAGTTTGAAAAGCAGTTTAAAAACGCCAAAACCATCCGGCTCGAGCAGAATTACCGCTCGACCGGCAATATTTTGAGCGCCGCCAACGAAGTCATCCGCAACAACGTCGGCCGTAAGGGCAAGGAACTCTGGACCGATCAGGCGGGTGGCTCGAAAATCCATCTGCACCGCTCGGACAGTCAAGAGGGCGAAGCCGCCTACATTGCGGACACCATCCGCGAGGGCGTGGAAGCAGGTCGCCGTTGGAGCGATTTTGCGATTTTGTACCGCAACAACGTCCTTTCGGATAACATTGCCGCTGCATTCATCCGCGCGGGCATCCCCTATCGCGTGTACAAGGGCCGCGACTTCTTCTCGCGCGCCGAGGTGCGCGATATGTTCGCCTATCTATGGGTGCTGGAAAACCCGGCGGATGAACTGCGTCTGCGCCGTATCATCAATGTGCCAACGCGCAAGATCGGGGACAAATCGGTCGAGACCGCGTCCCAGCTCGCGCTCGAAAACGGCATGCTACTGTATGACGTCGTGCGCAACGCCTCGCAGTTTGCGCCGCTCGCGCGCAGCGCTGCCGCGATGGAAAAGTTCGGCACGATGATGGAAAATCTGCGGCAGCAGCGCGCTTTCCTCTCGCTCTCCGAGCTGTACGACGAGCTGCTCGAACAGACCGGCTACCGCCGCGCGCTCGAGGAAAAGGGCGGCGTGGAGGAAGAGGGCCGTCTCGAGCATATCGAAGAGCTCAAGTCCTACATCGTCGATTACGAGGAAAAGCACGAAACGCCCACGCTGGGCGACTTTCTGGAAAACATGGCGCTCTATACCGATGCCGACCAGTCGGAAGAGGACGAGGATGCCGTGCTGATGATGACCATGCACTCGGCCAAGGGACTGGAATTCCCGATTGTATTCCTTGCGGGCATGGAAGATGGCTTGTTCCCCGGCTTCCGCGCGATGGAGCGCGAGGAGGACATGGAGGAGGAGCGCCGGCTGTGCTATGTGGCGGTCACGCGCGCACGCGAGGAACTTTACCTGACCTGCGCCGAACGCCGTCTGCTGTACGGCCGCACGCAGTATGCGCATCCTTCGCGCTTCATTGATGAAATGCCGCGCGAACTGCTCGACAGCAATATCGTGGAGAGCCGCATGTTCGCATCCGCCACCCAGCCCGAACCCGGCCTGCCCCGCGCGCAGATTAGTCGCGCGCGCACGTTCTCGGCTACGTCCTCGGTTGCCGCTGCACCCAAGGCGGCGGGCACACCGCTTCCCGACTTTCCGGCGGGCTGTCGTGTGCATCACAAGGCGTTTGGCGACGGCATGATCGTGTCGGTCAAGCCGATGGGCAACGATGCGCTGCTTGAGATCGCCTTCGACCAAAAGGGCACCAAGCGGCTGATGGCCAAGGCTGCGGCCAATTTCATGCAGAAAATCTGAAAATACGCAAAAAACAGGGCAACTGCCGGTTGGCAGCCGCCTTTTGCATTTGTTTTCTTACACTTTATCCGACCCACGCACCGGAAACGCCGCGCGAAACCACAGAAAACCCAGAATCAACGCTACAACACCCAGTACAGCCACAACGGGAAACCAAAGGTCCCGCCGCATAACATACCAGCCCTCGCCGCCAAGCTGAAACAGCAGCATCACCGCCATCAGGCCGAGCAGCACGAGCGTCACGACCATCACCGCGCCGTTGATGACCGCGAGCAGATATTTGGCCCAGTGCTGCCCCACACCGTACAGCAGCGCAGGCAGCAGATAAATCGCCGCGGCCACTCCCGCTGCGATCCACATCGCGCGGCTGCCGAAATCGCCGAAATACGGGATACTGCCCTGCATCGTGGGGGAAAGCGATATGGCAAGCACGATCATCACCCAAATCACAGCCAGGCCCACCGCCCAGCCGACCACCGATTTCCGTACTGTTTTCCGCATCGTTTTCCACCCCTTTTCTATCTTTGCTTTCAGTTTAACCCATCCCGCGCGGCCTGTCAACGTCAATCTGCGCATGCAAAAAGCGGACGGCATCCTGCATACCGTCCGCTTTATTCCACCAGTTTTTTCCGCAGCGTCTCAATCGCGCGTTTTTCGATGCGCGATACCTGCACCTGTGACACGCCGATGATCTTGGACACCTGCTGCTGCGTCAGGTCACGCGAAAAGCGCAGGGCAAGCACCTGCCGCTCCCGCTCGGGCAGCGTGCGCACGGCCTCGCCCAGCGACAAATACAGGCAGGTGCGCTCCTCCATGCCCTCGTCGCCAACCAGATCGCCCAGCCGTCCGCCGCCGGACAGCTCACGCTCAAACGAGTCCACCGTCACATCCGCCTGCTCGCAGGCAGCGACCTCTTCCACCGTCAGCCCGGCGACTGCTGCAACCTCGGTGACTGTCGGGGAGCGACCTGTGCGGCCCTCCAGCTCGGCCTGAATGCGCCGCACGCGCACCGAACGCTCCTTGACCGCGCGCCCGACCTTGACCGCGCCATCGTCACGCAAAAACCGCCGGATCTCGCCCGCGATCTTGGGGACTGCATAAGTAGAAAACTCGTTGCCCAGCGCCGCGTCAAAGCCGCGCACTGCCTTGATAAAACCCACGCATGCCAGCTGATACAGATCGTCCGGCTCCACACCGCGCCCGTAATACCGCCGTGCGATCGACCAGATTAACCCGCTGTTTTCCTCAATCAGCTGCGCTTCCGCGTCGCGGTCGCCCGCCGCCGCCCGCTCGAGCAGGCCGCGCATGGTACCGGTCACGCGCTGCGCTCCCGCAACAGCTTAATCATGGTCACCATCGTTCCCTTGCCGGGCGTGGAGCGCACGCGCAGCTTGTCGGTAAACGACTCCATGATGGTAAAGCCCATGCCGCTGCGGGTGTCATCCCCGGTGGTGAACATGGGCTGGCGCGCCTGCTCGACGTTTTCAATGCCGCGTCCGGTGTCCTTGACCTTGATCTCCAGGATACGCCCTTCCAACAGCCGCACCGTGACCGTGATAAACCCGGTTTTATCTGCATAACCATGTACAATCGCATTCGTGACCGCCTCGGACACGACGGTTTTGATGTCGCCCAGCTCCTCCATCGTTGGGTCGAGCTGCGCGACAAACGCGCCGACCGCCTGCCGCGCAAACGCCTCGTTGACCGAGTGGCTTTCAAATTTCAGGCTCATTTTGTTGATGACCGCGCGCAAGTTACTCCCCCCTCTCGAAAATCATGACCTGCGGCAGACCCGCCGCCTCGAACACGCGCATGGGCTGCGGCGGCGTGCCGCGCACCACAAAATCGCAGCCGCTGCGCGCACAGGTGCGGTGCAGATGCAGCACGACCGCAAGGCCCGAGCTATCCATAAACGTCAGCCCGGCCAGATTCAGCACCAGCTTTTCGCAGGGGTAGAGCGCCATCAGATCCTCGCTCTGCTCAATGGCTTCGCGCGCGGCGTGATGGTCCAGCTCGCCCGACAGAGAAACCGTCAGCACGCCGCCGCTCTCCGCCTGTGTGATATGCAGCATATATGTTTTCACCTCATTTTTTCTGACAAAACAAAAAGGCTTGTACCCTTCCGGTACAAGCCTTAGTTTACCATTTTTTACCGTTTTATTCTGCCGCTTTCTGTCGCGTGCGCAGGATTTTTTCCGCCTCGCCGATCAGGTACAGCGACCCGCACACCAGCACACAATCGCGCGGTGCGGCCTTTTCCAGCGCCAGTTCGAGCGCATGCTCGACCGTATGACAGTCATACACCTCGCCACAGTGCTGCTCGGCAATGGCTGCGGCAGTCTGTGCAGGCAGCGCGCGCATATCCGCTTCGGGCGCGCAGGCGAAAAACACATCCGCGCAGCGCGCCATTTCATAAATGCATTCCCCATATTCCTTATCTTTGACCATACCCATCACGACCAGCAGGCGGCGCATTTTGAGCATCTCATCCACCGTGCGGGTGAGCGCTGCCACGCCAGCGGCATTGTGCGCCCCGTCCAGCAGAACCAGCGGCTGATCGGCCATGCGCTCGAGCCGTCCCGGCATGCGCGCCCGCGCCAATCCGCGCACCTCGGCTTCCAGCGGTATGTTCCAGCCGCGCTCCCGCAGCGCGGCAAGCGTGCGCAGCGCAGTCTGCGCGTTTTGCAACTGATGGCGACCGGGCATCGGGATGGTATAGCCCTGTCCCCCTCGCACAAACGCCGCGCCCATGATATCGCATCGCAGCAGCTGCATGTCCTGCACGCCGTCATACCAGACCGCGCCCGCCGCGTCGCACGCGCGCCGGATAACCGGCAGCACCTCGTCCGGCTGGCCGTCCGCGCAGACCACCGCACAGGCCGGCTTGATGATCGCAGCCTTTTCCGCCGCAATTTCGGCAACCGTATCGCCGAGCACAGCCATATGGTCGCGCGAAATAGGCGTGATGATGCAAACCTCGGGCGCACGAATGATATTAGTCGCGTCGCACCGGCCGCCAAGGCCGGTCTCGAGCACAACGATGTCGCACCGCTGCTCGGCAAAGTATAAAAACGCCAGCGCTGTGGTGAACTCAAACTCACCGATGTGTTCGCCCTCCGGCAGCGTCAGCCCCTCACAGGCCTGCGCCACGCGCGCTGACAGGCGCGTTAAATCCGCGTCCGGAATCATGACGCCGTCCACGCGGATACGCTCGTGAAACTGCACCAGATAGGGCGAAGTATACAGCCCGACATGATAGCCCGCTGCGCGCAGCGCGGAGTCCAGCATGCATGCGGTCGAGCCTTTGCCGTTCGTGCCCGCCAGATGCACGAATTTCAGCCCGTCCTGCGGATTGCCGAGCGCAGCGCACAGCGCGCGGATGCGGTGCAGGCCGGGCTCGCCGGAAAAGCGGCCGAGCGAGTGAATATAATCAACGGCGGTTTTGGGAATTGCGGTATCCATAGTAAACCCTTTCCTGAAAAACGATATGCAACATTATACCATGCCTTGCCAAAAAGAAAAAGGAGAAACCGCAGTTTCCCCTTTTTCTGCTGTCCCACTCACTCAAAGCGCGATTTCCGGCCCCAGCTCGACCGTACCGCCAGCAGCATCCCCCGCGCCGCCCACGTCACCCACAGAAACCGAAGGCAGCGGGCAGGCCGGTACGGCTGCCGCCGCAAATTCATCATAGCCGTGCTTCCAGCGCTTGTTCTGCACAGGGGTCTGCACAATGCCGCCGTTTGCCGTCGCCGCATCTGCGCGCTTGCGTTTGGTGCGCTGCTCCTTCTGCGCCCGGCGCAGACGGTTTGCCTCCTCCTGCTTTTGTTCGCGCTCGGCGCGTTTTTTCTTCGCGCTGAGAAGCTGCTCCGCTTGCAGGCGGCTGATTTTGCGCGTCGCACGCTGCAACAGCGTACGCAGCGAACGAATGGCGCGCCGCGCCTTCGCTGCGTTCTCGCTTGAGGACATGGCCTCGCCCTGCAAGTTGTTGATCGTACTGTTGATATCCGAAATGAGCAGATTGACCTGCCCCACGCTTGCTGCACGGGACAGACGGTGATACTTGCCCTTGGTCGAATAATTGCGCGGATTGGTGACAAAGATCGTTTTTTTGCGCTCCTTCGGCTTGTTCATCTCCGCAAACCAGTGCAGCAACTGCTTCGCCTTCTCCATCTGCTCGGCAGCGGGCGACTTCTCAAAATACTTCCACGTTTGCGCTTTCTCCTCGGTCACGTACACGCCCGTGATGTCCGTGGCATTGAGCGCGCGCAGCAGCCGCATCAAGGTTTCGCAGCCCTCCTGAAATTCGTCCGGCCCCTGCGCCATTTTGTCCAGAAAAGCCTGATCGATCACCAGATGCTTGCCGCCGCCCAGACCGGCGGCGAGCTGCTTCAGTTCGTCTCCGTCCTGCGCGCTGCCGGTCACAATCTCGATGCTGGGAAAGCTGTCGCGCAGGCTTTCCAGCACTTCGTTGACCGCGCGCGTCCAATCAGTCTGCTGCCAATCGCCGTCCAGCGTAACCGTATCCTGCGGCTCCGACTGTCCGGCGGCACGGCGAGTATCCATGCCGGTATTCTGACTCTGCTGTCCCGCCACGCGATAGAGCGCCCGTATTCGTTCAATCCGATCCACCATCGTCTGTCCCTCCATCCTATCACTCTGCCGGTTTGATCCCCTTATATGTAAATATCCGACCAAAAAGGCAAAAAAGTAATGGACAGTTTCAACAATTTTTCAAGCATGGTTTCGTATTCGGCTCGCAGGAACAAAAATGCGCCGCAGGCGGTTTTGCCTGCGGCGCATCATATTTTTCTTTGTGAAAACGGCGATCAGCCCAGTGCCGCGATGGATTCCTCCAGCTTTGCGAGGTGCTCGCGCAGCTTTTCGGCCTTCTCGCGCTCAACCGCGACGACCTTCTCAGGCGCCTTGTCAACAAACTTCGGGTTGTTGAGCTTCTTCATGACAAACTCAATGTCGTCCTCCACCTTGGCCTTCTCCTTCTCGAGGCGCGCACGCTCGGCGGCGAAGTCGATCAGATCGCCCATCGGCATATAGAGCTGCGCGTCGCCCGTGACGACAGACGCCATCTTGGCAGCATCCGCGGGCACTGCGTCAATCAGCTCAATGCCGGACGCATACGCGAGTTTCGGGAAGAAGCCTTCGCCGGCAGCGAAGGTGTCCTTTTTCTCGGTCAGGATCAGCACCTTGGCCTTCTTGGACGGCGGGACGTTCATCTCGCTGCGGCGGTTGCGGATGGCGCGCACCGCGTCCATCAGCGTCTCCATCTGCGCTTCCTCGGCGGCAAAGTGCAGCTTTTCGTCGTACTTCGGCCACTTGGACACCATGACCGACGGGCCTTCGTGCGGCAGCGCCTGCCAGATCGTTTCCGTGATGAACGGCATGAACGGATGCAGCAGCTGCATCGCGCCGGACAGCACGTAGCACAGCACCTTCTGCACGTTCTCGTCGCCCGCCTGCAAACGGGTCTTGGCGATCTCGATATACCAGTCGCAGAAGTTGTCCCAGATAAAGTCGTTGAGCTTGGCAGCCGCCAAACCCAGCTCGTACTGGTCGATATTGCGGGTGACCTCGGCAACCAACGTGTTAAACTTGGACACGATCCACTTGTCCTCGAGCGCAAGCGTCTCGGGCAGCTCGGCAGCCTTGTCCTTGCCGATAGTCAGGTTCATCTGGATAAAGCGCGACGCATTCCAGATCTTGTTGCAGAAGTTACGGCTGGCCTGCACACGCTCATCCGAGAAACGCATGTCGTTTCCGGGGCTGTTGCCGGTCGCCAGCGTAAAGCGCAGCGCGTCCGCGCCGTACTGGTCAATAATTTCCAGCGGGTCGATGCCGTTGCCCAGCGATTTGGACATCTTACGGCCCTGCGCGTCGCGCACCAGACCGTGGATATACACGGTGTCGAACGGGGTCTGGCCCATGTGCTCGACGCCCGAGAAGATCATGCTGGCCACCCAGAAGAAGATGATATCGTAGCCGGTGACCAGCGTCGAGGTCGGATAGAAGTAGTCCAGTTCCGGCGTTTTATCCGGCCAGCCGAGCGTAGAGAACGGCCACAGCGCAGACGAGAACCAAGTATCCAGCACATCCTCTTCCTGGCGGACGTTCTTCGAGCCGCACTTGGGGCAAACGTGTACGTCTTCCTTGGAGACGGTCATTTCGCCGCAGTCGTCGCAGTAGAACGCCGGGATGCGGTGGCCCCACCACAGCTGACGCGAAATGCACCAGTCGTGCACGTTTTCCATCCAGCGCAGATAAGTCTTGGAGAAACGGTCGGGCACAAACTTGGTCTTGCCCTCGGTGACAACGTCCATTGCAGGCTTGGCGAGCGGCGCCATCTTGACGAACCACTGCGCCGAAGTCATCGGCTCAACCGTCGTGCCGCAGCGGTAGCAAGTGCCGACGTTGTGCTCGTGGTCCTCGATCTTGACAAGGTAGCCGCCCTCTTCGAGGTCCTTGATGACCGCCTTGCGGCACTCGTAGCGATCCATGCCCTCGTACTTGCCGCCGTTTTCGTTGACGGTTGCGTCCTCGTTGAACACAAGAATCTGCTCGAGGTTGTGGCGCTGGCCCATCTCGAAGTCGTTCGGGTCGTGGCAGGGAGTGACCTTGACGCAGCCCGTGCCGAACTCCATGTCAACGTATTCGTCGCCAAAGATCGGGATTTCGCGGTTCATGATCGGCAGGATGCAGGTCTTGCCAATCAGGTGCTTGTAGCGCTCGTCGTTCGGGTTGACCGCAACACCGGTATCGCCCATGAAGGTCTCCGGGCGGGTGGTAGCGACAACCAGATCGCCCGAACCGTCGGCCAGCGGATAGCGGATATGCCACAGCTTGCCCGGCTGAGTCTCGTACTCGACCTCCGCATCGGAAAGCGCAGTGGTGCAGTGCGGGCACCAGTTGATGATGCGGTGTCCCTTGTAAATCAGGCCATTGTTATAGAGGTTGACAAACACCTCGCGCACCGCCTTGGAACAGCCCTCGTCCATCGTGAAGCGCTCGCGCTCCCAGTCGCAGGACGAGCCGAGCTTCTTGAGCTGGCTGATGATGCGGTCGCCATACTTGTTCTTCCAGTCCCAGACACGCTCGAGGAATTTCTCGCGGCCGAGGTCGTAACGGGTCAGGCCCTCTTCCTTGCGCAGGTTCTCTTCCACCTTGATCTGGGTGGCAATACCCGCGTGGTCGGTGCCGGGCATCCACAGCGCTTCATAGCCCTGCATGCGCTTGGTGCGGATAAGGATGTCCTGCAAGGTTTCGTCGAACGCATGGCCCATGTGCAACTGACCGGTTACGTTCGGGGGCGGAATAACGATGGTATAGGGTTTCTTGTCCGGGTTGACCTCGGCATGGAAAAAGCCGGAGTCGTTCCAGAAGCTGTACAGCTTGTCCTCGACCGCTTTTGGGTCGTAGGTCTTGGGCAGTTCGCTCATTGATCTATCTCCTTTTGAATTAAATTGACGTTTTTGCAGCATCGGCGCCCCTCTGGGGTGGCAAATTTCCCTTCTTGTTTCTCCTACCAAGTGGGTGGCAGCCGTTTGGAGGAACGCACTCTTGCGCGCGAAGCGCGCCCTCAGGAAAAGGGGTGATTCGCAAGAGGGGGAAAACCTGGGTTTCCCCCTCTTGTGCGCCCGCGGCGCGCAGCCGCATATTTCCCTTAGCCCGCAGAATACGGGCAACAAAAAAGCACGCTGTCCGTATAGGACGAAGCGTGCTCCGTGGTACCACCTAAATTCGCGGCAAGGTTGCCGCGCACTCGTTGACCCGTAACGTGGGCGGGACGGGACGACCTACTGCTTTCAGCCCTCCTGCTCCAAAGCGACCTTCTTCCTTCCCGCCGAAGGGCTTGCACCGAACCGCCCTCTCTCTTGACGCGCAGGGATAGGAATACTCCTCTTTGTCATTGCATTTCGCGTATTAACTTAATCAGTATATCCACAAAAGCGGGGTTTGTCAAGATTTTTGCGCCTCAGAAATGTCGATTTTGCCGTTTTTCTCTTCGTAGTCACGAATACAGCCATAAATCAGGTGCATAACTTGTCCGTTGATCGACCGACCCTCGTATTTGGCGATATACCGCAGCTTGAGGCGGGTCTCGTCATCCAGCCGCAGGGACAGATGCTTTTTTGTCTCCATCACTTTCCCTCGCCACGCTCGATTTTGCCATGTTCTTTTTCAAAACGGCGAATATCTTCCCGCGCAAGATACATTAAGTGCCCATTGATAGAGCGTCCTTCGTAGGACGCAACATAGCGTAGCTTTTCCAGCGTTTCTTCATCCACGCGAAAACCGATGTGTTTGGACTCACCCATAATACACCTCAAAATACTTGAACTTATTTTAAGTTCACTTTAAGACTTTTATGTGGTATGATGTTGGTAGTCTACTAAAAATGTACTAAGAATATACTAATAATTTGGAGGTGTATCTTATGGATGAACTTAACTACAAGGACGCTTACCTGTATCTGGTGCGCGCAGTGGACGACCTCGTCCGCTACATGGAGCTTTCGGACGAAACCGCCGACCGCCAAACCGTCCTTTTGTGGCTGCGTCAAGCGCTCTCCGGCGCGGAAGACCGCGCCATCGGGTGAAAAATCATCCTGTAACTTGTGCTTTGCCGCCCCTCTGTTATAATGAAGATATCAAAACACAGGGAGGCGATCACCATGCGTCAAAAGCTCCGTTCTGTTCTCTGCCTGTTTGTTTTACTTCTGTTTCTGCCTGTTTCCGCGCGCGCCAACGGCTTGCCGACCTCGTCCATTTATGTCAGCATCGCCGGGATGAACGACGGCATCGTATCTGTCGCCCTGCTTGGAAACGAGCCGTGCGACAATCCTCCGCAAAATCCGCCCGAAGCGCTCACCGCCGCCCTGCCGGATGGCTGGTATGTGTGGGACTGCGCACCATACGACGGAGATCAGGTGTTCTTATGGACCATTCCTTTCCCCTCGCCGTTCCGTGCAGCGCTGCTGCATAAGGACGGCACGGTGCTGCTGACCGGCGAGGCCGAGCGCACCCGCGCAATGCAGACCTTTACCATCAACGCACAAACCGGCGAAATCTCGACCTCACCGATTGGAATTGGCCTGCTCAAACAATTTGTCTGCACCTTTATGGTAACGCTCCTCATTGAGGCAGCGGTGCTTCTGCTGTTCCGTTTCAAGCTGTACGAAAACCTGAAGCCATTTTTGCTGGTCAACCTTGCAACGCAGGCTTTGATGACGCTTACCTATGGGCGCATTCTGCTCTCCGCCAACCGGAGTCATGCCTTTTTCTGGGCGTTTGCCATCGAAGCGGTGATTTTCGTCGTCGAAGCGCTTGCCTATGCGCGCTTTCTGCGCGGGCACAGCCGCGCGCGCCGTGTGGCGTATGCCATCACCGCAAACCTTGTGAGCTTTGTTATCGGCACGCTGTTCATCACGCCGGTTTACAGCGCGCTGGCGCATTTGATGTGATAAAATTGCAACTTCCCCTTGCATTTGCCGAAAAACTGTGTTTTAATAATACTGTTATGGAATAACGATACCTGCGATGAACAGGGAAAGTACCGTCACTCCCCTCTTTTCAGAGAAAACGGCCTTTGGCTGCGAGCCGTTCAAAGAGACCTGACGCGAAGTTCCCCTGCGAGCACCGGCGCTGAACGAATGTTCCAGTAGGCGCAGGCGAAGTAACGCCCCGTTACCGGCGTTCAATGAGTGCCCGGCCAGTCCGGGAATCAGGGTGGTACCACGGAAGATGTATTTTACGCCTTTCGTCCCTATTTTGCGGGACGAAAGGCGTTTTTATTGCGTCCCTGAACGATTTTTCATAAAGGAGAGTCATCATGAAAGAAAAACTGCAAGGCATTTTGCAGGCCGCAAAGGACCAGCTTGCTGCGGCGGGCGATGCCCGTGCGCTCGACGAGGCGCGTGTACGCTTTCTCGGCAAAAAGGGCGAGCTGACCGCGCTCTTAAAGGGCATGAAGGATGTTGCCGCGGAGGAGCGTCCGGCGATCGGCCAGCTCATCAACGACGTGCGCGCCGAAATCGAAACCATCATCGACAAGCAGAAGGAAGTCATTGAGCAGGCTGCGCTGGCACACAAGCTGGAGGCTGAGACCATCGACGTAACCCTGCCGGGTGAGGAAGTCGTCATCGGCAAAAAGCATCCGCTCAACATCGTGCTGGACGAACTGAAGGAAATCTTCATCGGTCTGGGCTTCTCGATTGCGGAAGGCCCGGAGGTCGAGCTGGACCACTATAACTTTGAAGCGCTCAACATCCCGAAGGACCATCCCGCGCGCGACACGCAGGACACCTTCTACATCTCGGATAACGTGGTGCTGCGCACGCAGACCTCGCCCATGCAGGTGCGCACGATGGAGCAGAAAAAGCCCCCCATCCGCATCATTGCGCCGGGCCGCGTGTACCGTTCGGACGCGGTTGACGCGACCCACTCCCCGCTGTTTCATCAGATCGAGGGCTTGGTCGTCGATAAGGGCATCCGCATGTCTGACCTCAAGGGCATCCTTGAGCTGTTCGCCAAAAAGCTGTACGGCGAGGACACGGTCGTGCGCTTCCGCCCGCACCACTTCCCGTTCACCGAGCCGAGCGCCGAAATGGATATCCAGTGCTACCGCTGCCACGGCGCAGGCTGCCCGCTGTGCAAGGGCGAGGGCTGGATCGAAATCCTCGGCTGCGGCATTGTGCACCCCAAGGTGCTGGAAATGAGCGGCATCGACCCGGAGGAGTATTCGGGCTATGCGTTCGGCATCGGTCTGGAGCGCACGGTTATGGGCCGCTTCAAGATCGACGACATCCGTCTGTTCTATGAGAACGACGTGCGGTTCCTCGAACAATTCTAACGAGTATAGGGGACTTCAAAAGTCCCCTATATACGAGAACAAGTTCCGGAGAAACTTGTTCTCGATACCCGAACGACGCGCCCCAAGGGCGCTAAGTCGAGGTGTAAAAAGTCCGGCAAAGCTGGACTTTTTACGACCGCGCTGCGCGGTCTGTATCCATGCGCGCCGATCGGCGCGATATCCTGAACTTTACGATAAAGGAGCGCTAATCCATTATGAAATTGCCACTTTCCTGGCTTTCGGATTATACCGATATTTCCGGCGTTACCCCCAAGGAGTATGACGCCCGCCTGACCATGTCCGGCTCCAAGGTCGAGGAGGTCTACTACCTCGGCGCAGAGATCGAAAACGTCGTGACCGGCAAGGTGCTGTCGGTCGTCGATCATCCGGACTCCGACCACCTCAAGATTTGCCAGATCGACGTGGGGCAGGGCGAACCCATCCAGATCGTCACCGGTGCGCCCAACGTGACCCCCGACTCGGTGGGCGAAATCTGCCCGGTCGCGCTGCACAAGTCCACGCTGCCCGGCGGTGTGAAAATCACCAAGGGCAAGCTGCGCGGCGAAGTCTCCAACGGCATGATGTGCTCGTTCCAGGAGCTGGGACTGACGCACGGCTGCGTGCCCTACGCCTGCGAGAACGGCATTCTGTTCCTGCCGGAAGGCACGCCCGTAGGCGAGGACATCAAGAAGGTGCTCGGTCTGGACGACTACGTTGCCGACTTTGAAATCACCTCCAACCGCGCTGACTGCTTCAGCGTGATCGGTCTGGCGCGCGAAACCGCTGCGACCTTTGAGCGCCCGTTCGCGGTCAAGGAGCCGGTGGTCAAGGGCTCGGGCGACGACATCAACAAGTATATGTCTGTTGAGGTGGTGGACACCGACCTTTGCCCGCGCTACACCGCGCGTCTGGTCAAGAACATCAAGATCGAGCCGTCCCCGGCGTGGATGCGCGAGCGTCTGCACGCCTGCGGTGTGCGCCCGATCAACAACATCGTTGATATCACCAACTACGTCATGCTTGAGTACGGCCAGCCGATGCATGCGTTTGACTATTCCTGCCTCTCGGACGGAAAGATCGTCGTGCGCCGCGCACGGAACGGCGAGTCCATTCAGACTCTGGACGGACAGGATCACGACCTGACCGACAAGATGCTCGCTATCTGCGACAACGACAAGCCGGTTGCCGTCGCAGGCGTTATGGGCGGCGCCAACTCCGAAATCGAGGACGACACCAAGACCGTCGTATTCGAGTCCGCCTGCTTCCACGGCGCGACCGTGCGCGTAACAGCCAAGGCGCTTGGCATGCGTACCGAGGCGTCCGGCCGCTTTGAAAAGGGCCTTGACCCGTCGCTGACCATGCCCGCTGTGCAGCGTGCGTGCGAGCTGGTGGAAATGCTCGGCGCAGGCGAAGTCGTGGACGGCATCATCGACGCATGCGCTGCCGACCTGACCCCCAAGACGCTGCCTTTCGAGCCGGACAAGATGAACGCGCTGCTCGGCCTTGACCTGTCGGCCGACGAGCAGAAGGCATATCTGGAGCGCCTCGAGTTCCGCGTGGAGGACGGCAAGGTCATCATCCCGTCGTTCCGCGTGGACATTGCGCGCATGTGTGATCTTGCTGAAGAAGTCGCGCGCATGTACGGCTACGACAAGATCCCGACCACGCTGTACGCCGGCGAAATGGTGCAGGGCGAGTACACACCCAAGCAGCTGGCCGAGCAGAATGTCTCCCTGACCTGCCGCGAGGCCGGTTTTGACGAGGCAATGAGCCATTCGTTCATCTCCCCGAAGTTCTATGACATGATCGGCTGGGCGAAAGATGACCCGCGCCGCATCTCCACGACCATCCTCAACCCGCTCGGCGAGGATTTCAGCGTCATGCGCACGACCGTGCTGCCCTCCATGCTGCAATCGCTCGCGCACAACCACGCACACCGCAACCCGACCGCGTCGCTGTTCGAGCTTGGCACGGTCTATATCCCGACCGTCAAGGACGGCAAGGCCGACCCGGACGTACTGCCTCATGAAGAGAAGGTGCTCACCCTCGGCAGCTACGGTCGCCTATCCTTCTTCCAGTTCAAGGGCGTCATTGAAGCGATCTGCCGCGAGCTGAACGTCAAGGGCGTGCAGTTTATGCCGGAGAAGAACAACCCGTCCTATCATCCGGGCCGCTGCGCCAACATTCTGATCGACGGCAAGCCCGCCGGTGTGTTCGGCACGGTGCATCCGACCGTTGCCGCGCGCTATGGTCTGAGCGGCGAGGTGCTCGCTGCCGAGCTGCCGCTCGATACGCTGTTCGCCGCCATTGACCCCGTGAAACTCTACCACCCGCTGCCCAAGTTCCCGGCTTCGACCCGCGATATCGCCGTGCTGGTGGACGACGCGGTTCCCGCCGCCTCCATGCAGGCCGCGATCGAAAAGGCCGCAGGCCATATTCTGGAAAACGTCAAGTTGTTCGACGTTTACAAGGGCAAGGGCATCCCGGAAGGCAAGAAATCGGTGGCCTACTCGCTGTCCATGCGCGCGCCCGACCGCACGCTGACCGACGAGGAGTGCGATAAGGCGATGAAAAATGCACTGGCAGCGCTGGAAAAAGATTTCGGTGCGGTTTTGCGCGGATAAGGCTTTACTTTTTGGCCGTTTTGTATTATGCTGTTTATAGCAAAAAGCCAACCGGTAGGATCGGAAAGGAGACAGACATGCTTGACGGCACAAGAAAATTCAGCCTTGTAGACGAGTCCAACAAGGAAATGAAGCGCACGCTGACCGCAGTATATGACGCGCTTAAGGAGAAAGGGTATAACCCGATCAACCAGATCGTGGGCTATCTCCTCTCTGAGGACCCGACGTACATCACCAACCACAACAACGCACGCAGCCTGATCTGCAAGATCGACCGTGACGAGTTGATGCAGGAGTTGGTACAGTTCTACCTCGATAACTGAGGTAGGGCTTGACAAACGGAGCAAATCCGTTATAATGAAAGTAGAAAAAGGGCAGTCCGGCAAAGACGGTTGACCCTAAGTATCTATCATTTCAAAAAAATGACCGTACCCGGGGCAAGTGGGCGGTCATTTTTTTATGGTCTTGATGATTTCAAGAAAGATCAGTAGCAAAATGATCTGCCACATTATCTCCATAAAAACCACCTCCCTTACAGGAGTATGGCGGGCCGCCTTTTGTCTTGCCGGACTGCTTATTTTTATGATAGACGATCTTTCAATCTTTGTAAAGAGAAAGGGAAATGATGAACGGTTTTCTCCCGATAAACAAACAGGATATGGTCGATCGCGGCTGGTATTACTGCGATTTTCTGCTCGTAACCGGCGATGCGTATGTGGACCATCCCTCCTTTGGCACCGCGATCATCTCGCGCGTTCTGGAGGATGCAGGCTATAAAGTCGCCATTCTCAGCCAGCCAAATTTCCACGACGAGCACGACTTTATCGCCATGGGCCGACCGCGCTACGCGGTGCTCATCAACGGCGGCAACATCGACTCGATGGTGGCGCACTACACGGCCGCGAAAAAGCGCCGCTCGGACGACGCTTACACCCCCGGCGGCAAGGCGGGCAAACGCCCTGACCGCGCGGTAACGGTCTATGCCATGCTTGCGCGGCGCGCGTTCCCGGATACGCCGGTCTATCTCGGCGGCATCGAAGCCAGTCTGCGCCGTTTTGCGCACTATGACTACTGGGCCGACCGCGTCATGCCCTCGATTCTGGAATCGACCGGCGCGGACGGGCTGATGTTCGGCATGAGCGAACACTCGGTCGTGGAGCTTGCAAACAACTTAAAGCACGGTAAAAAGGGCGCGGATGCTTGCGTCGGTGTACGCGGCACAGCCTACATGGCGCATGACGCAAATGGCATCGAAAACGCGGTCGAATGCCCATCTTATGAGGATGTATGCGCCAGCAAACCGGACTACGCCCGTTCGGTCAAGCTCCAGTACGACGAGCAGGACGCGGTGCGCGGAAGAGCACTCTTGCAGCGCCACGGCAAGCGCGTACTCATCCAGAACCCGCCCGCAAAGCCGCTGACCACCGAGGAAATGGATCACGTCTATGCCCTGCCCTACATGCGCACCTATCACCCATCTTATGAAGCGCTGGGCGGCGTGCCCGCGATTCAGGAGGTGCAGTTCTCGATCATCCACAACCGTGGCTGCTTCGGCGCGTGCAACTTCTGCGCCCTCGCCTTCCATCAGGGGCGCTATATTCAGGCGCGCAGCCACGAAAGCGTAATCGCAGAAGCCAAGCAGATTGTGCAGATGCCCGGTTTCAAGGGGTACATTCACGATGTCGGCGGGCCGACGGCTAACTTCCGTTTTCCGTCCTGCAAAATGCAGGAGGCGCACGGTTTGTGCAAGAACAAGCGCTGTTTGTTCCCCTCAGCCTGCAAAAATCTCGAGGCCGACCACACGGATTATCTCAATCTGCTGCGTGAATTGCGTCAGATCGAGGGCATCAAGAAGGTATTCGTGCGCTCCGGCCTGCGCTATGATTATATGATGGCCGACCACAATGACGCATTCTTCCGCGAACTGGTCGAGCACCATATTTCGGGACAGCTCAAGGTCGCGCCCGAGCACATGAGCGATAACGCTCTG
>DXDZ01000021.1 GCA_019115185.1 Candidatus Agathobaculum merdipullorum | reverse complement strand
GCAGCCTTATCTTTCCCAGCAGCGCGGCCGGTACCGATATGTGCATAACCTGCATCCTTCATAACCGATGTAACATCCGCGAAGTCCAGATTGATAAAGCCCGGAACAGTAATCAGCTCAGAGATATTCGCAACCGCCTGACGGAGTACACCGTCCGCGATCTCAAATGCATTCTTAAAGGTGATCTTCTGCTCAGATACGTACTTGAGGCGCTCGTTCGGGATGATAACCAACGAGTCAACATTCTTGTTGAGTTCATCGATACCTCCCAGCGCCTGTTCCAAACGCTTCTTGCCCTCAAATGCAAACGGACGAGTCACAACGCCAACCGTCAGGATGCCCATTTCACGAGCAATCTGCGCCACCACCGGCGCCGCGCCGGTACCGGTGCCGCCGCCCATGCCGGCAGTGATAAAGACCATATGTGTATTGGCAAGCGCCGCAGCGATCTGATCCTTGCTTTCCTCCGCCGCCTTGCGGCCGATCTCCGGGTTTGCGCCTGCGCCTTGACCCTTTGTCAGCTTTTCGCCAATCTGGATCTTGGTGCCGGCCTGAGAATAGTTCAGCGCCTGCATATCCGTGTTGATCGAAACAAACTCAACACCCTGCACACCACTTTCGACCATGCGGTTGACCGCGTTGCCGCCGCCACCGCCTACGCCGATTACTTTAATGTTCACTACATTATCCAAGCCCTGTTCAAACTCGAAACCCATTATTGCCATCCTCCGTTTTATGATAAAGAATCGTTCAGATTATCTTATACGTTCTCTTGTTCGGACGCCGCTGTCTATCGCAAGCGAGCTGTCCCTATTGTTTTAATTTTACCTCTAATTGTTCCATTTTGCAACAGAAATTAGTGAATTACTCAAAAAAAACTGAAAGTTTTCTGTATCTTTCCACCAAATTTATGCCAAATGCCCTTGCAAATCCATGCTGCAAAAGCTATTCCAGCCTTCTTTTGTCCCTTTTTCCTCCTTTTCCCTCACGCATCCTCATCGGCATTCTCTTCGTCTGCCGTACTCGCGTCTTCCCCGGAAAGGTCGTCCGCATCCTGCGTCTCCTCCACGCTTTCCCCGGACGAATCGGACGACGATGGATCGACCGCATCCGTTTGCTCCGCAGAATCTTTCGTCGTTGTATCCGTCACGACAGGAGAGGAAGCCAGCCCTAAGCCGGCTTTTTCGATATTTTCCGCTGTATCCGGCACATAATGCAAGCGGTTCTGCGAATCCCAGTACAGCTGTCCGATATCGGACGGCGACAGGCGATCCTCAATGACCGTTTGCGCAAAACGCAGATAGTATGCCAAATTATCCACCGAATCCACACGAATATCAAACCGCTTTAGATATCCGATATGAATATCATGCAAATCAGACAAATTGATAAAAGCAAGATCTTTAAGCATGTCGGCCGCATCCAGCGTCTGCAAGATGGTCAACAGATCATCCGCTGCCTCGCTCGAATCGCTCGACAAAATTTTTCCGAGCGGAACATCCGTTAAGGTCATACCCGTGACCACCGGCAAACCGTTACTGTTCGCGCTCTGTTCCAGCGCCTTCCCTTCCTTGCTGAGCAGGAGATATCCACCGTTCGATGCAATTGCTACGGATGCCGAGCATTCCGTCACGGTGACCACCAGTGCATTGGGCAAATGCCGACGAATCTGCACGCTTTGGAGATACGGGAACTTTTCCAGCATCGCGTCGCAGACTTTTACTTTATTCCACAAATAGAGGTTGTCCCCCTGTTTGACATCCATGCCTGCAACGATTTCTTCCGCGCGATATTTCTGCGCGCCTTCCACCGTTATGGTGTCCACCTTAAAAAAAACCGTCAGCGCCAATGTCGCCGCCGCCAGCAAAATTCCGAGAAACAATATGCGCCCAATCGTATGGAAAAAGCGTTGCCGCCGGCTGACCCGCCGGCGCACCTGCTCGGGCGTTTTTTGTCTTCGCCTTCTGCGTCTCATCTTGGCGCTCCTTCGTTTCTTTATTTCCCGTGATGCTCAATCGCCCACAGGATTTCACGATAAATCTTTTCGCTCGCGTCATGTGCCGCCAGCGTGGTTGCAGCCTGTCCCATCTGCCGCAGCCGGTCGCGGTCTACCAACATCAGCTGTATCTCATCATACAGCTTTTGCGGTGATGCATCCTTTTCCAACAGCACACGACAGCCGCCCGCCTTTTCCAGCGCGCGGGCGTTTTTCTCCTGATGGTTTTCCGCCACAAAAGGCGACGGCACCAGAAGCGCAGGCCGTCCCAACATGCACAACTCGCCCATCGTCGCCGCACCTGCGCGGCAGACGACCAGATCAGCGGCCGCCAGCCGGTCAGCCATATCATAAATATATTCCGTCACTTGGATATTGGGATGCTGGGTCAAATCCGCGCCCTGCTCTTTCGCCATGCGCGGCAGCCACTCGCGTGCTGCTGCGCCCGTGGCGTGCACATGATGATACGACACGTTATTCTTGCACTCCAGCGCAATCGTGCCCACCATGTGCTCATTCATATACTTTGCACCCATCGAGCCCCAGAAGGAAACCACCAACTGATCCTGCTCGGTCAGTCCAAAGCGAGCACGCGCTTTTTCACGGTCGGCCGCAAGGATTTCTCCACGCACAGGCGCGCCGGTCAGCACAATCTTATCTCCGCCGCCAAGAATTTCCTTGGCCTGCTCAAAGCAAACCAGTACACGATCCGCCTTTTTGGAGAGCATCTTGGTCACCTTGCCGGGCAGCGCGTTGACCTCCAACAGCACGGTCGGAATCCCCATTTGCTGCGCGGCTCGCACCACGGCAAACGACGCATAACCGCCGCAGCCAATGACGCAGTCCGGCCGCGCCTGACGCAGCAGTTTTTTCGCCTTGCCAACGGCCGACACCGCCAGCTTCGCCGCCTTCACGTTATGCGCCAAGCCCTTCGGGCTGAGCGAACGCGACATACCGATAATTTCAATCGCATCCAGCGGATAGCCTTCGCGCGGCACCAGTTTGTTTTCAATTCCGCGCGCCGAACCCGCAAAACGCACCACTGTATCCGGATGTTTGTGCTCAAAATAACGTGCAATCGCCAGCCCGGGCGTCACATGACCACCCGTACCGCCGCCGGTGATATACAGTCTCAAGTCAGTTCCCCCTTCTCCGAAAGCCCTTTACCTTATTATATAGGACTGTTTCTCCTTATTCTTCTGTGCGGGCATCCACACGCGCATAGCGGGAAATATTCAGCAGTATGCCCATTTCTCCCATTTGCATCAGCAGCGCCGTACCGCCATAGCTGAAAAATGGTAGACTCGCGCCGGTAACCGGGATGATGCCCGTGATAACGAACAGATTCATAAGCGTCTGAATCGACAGCTTCGCTGTAATACCGGTTGCCACCAAACAACTGAACTTATCCGGCGCCATCCGCGCAATACGAAAGCCGCGGAAGATCAGGTAGGCAAACAGCAGCAGCACCAACATTGCGCCCACAAATCCCATTTCCTCGCACCAAGAGGAAAAGATAAAATCGTTCTGCGGTTCAGGCAAATACAGGTGCTTTTGCATTCCCTTGCCCAGACCGCGGCCCAGCAGACCGCCCGAGCCAATGGCAATCTGGCTCATCGCACCCTGCCAGCCCTCGCCCTGCATGTTGGAAAACGGGTCCAGCCAAACGGAGAAGCGCTCCCGCACATGTTCAAATGCGAAATAGAATCCGGTCAATATGCCTGCAGCGGCAACAAGAATCGGCCCAAAATACCACAGGCGCATGCCACCTGCAACCAAAATCACAACACCCAGACCGCAAATAATCATCATCGCCGAGGTATGCGGCTCGAAGAACAGCAGCACAATATAAGACACCAAAAGAAAGCCATACGGCTTAATCAGGCCCTTAAAAGTCCGAATTCCCTGCGTATCGTGCGCAATCCAATAGGAAAAGCAAATGATACCCGTAATTTTGGCCAGCTCGGACGGCTGAAAGCCGAACAGCCAGCGCTGCGCACCTTTGGATGCCGTGCCGAGCGGCGTAATGACCAAAACCAGCAAGATAAGCGAGACGATCATCAATTCCTTGTAGAATCTCGCATACAACTTGTAGCTGATTTTGGAAATCACAATCATTGCGACGACGCCTGCCGCCGCGTTGACACCCTGACGGGAGATAAAATAGGTTGCGCTGCCTTGATAAAACAACGCATTGGAATAGCTTGCGGAAAACAGTGCGATCAGGCCGATCACCAGCAGCAGCAGCACCGAACCAAACACACCTACATCCCACACATGCGCGCGTACCCGCGCCCGTACATGTGTCCGTGCAGGAGGTTTTGCATGCGTTCGCATCATAGCTGCATCGCGCGGTACGGGCGCACGATCCGGCCGAAGCGCTGGACGGGTCGTAGTGACCCGCCGTCGTGGATCCGGTCGGCGCGGCGAACGCGCCTGTCTGGTTGTTGAAGCCATGAGGACACCTCCGAAGGGTTAAAGATTAGAGCAGCACCGGAGCCAGTGCCACAAAATAAGCCAGCAGGCAGAGCACAACCGTGATGCCCGAGAAGGTCAGCACGATTTTTTTCTCGCCCCAGCCGCACATTTCAAAATGATGGTGAATCGGCGCCATTTTAAACAGGCGCTTGCCATGAGTAGCCTTGAAGTAAGTTACCTGAAGGATAACCGACAGGGTTTCAATGATGTAAATCAGGCCGACGATCAGCAGAATCAGCGGCATATCGCATGCGAATGCCAGACCTGCCACCGCGCCGCCGAGGAACAACGAACCCGTGTCACCCATAAATACTTTCGCGGGATTAAAGTTATAAATCAGGAATGCCGCGAGGCCGCCCGCCAAAGCCGCTGCAAAAATCACAACGCCCGCGTCATCGCGCGCAATGCCCACAAAGACAAAAAACAGCGCGACCGGCAGCGTCACGCCTGCTGCCAGACCGTCGATACCGTCGGTCAAGTTTACCGCGTTATCCGCGCCAACAATGACAAACGCCGCAAAAATGATGTACAGCGGCCATGGCCAGATGAAAACGATATTGGTAAACGGAATCCACAGACGCGGTGCACTGTCCGCTCCGAGGAAGAGCACCAGAATAAAGGCGCCCGCCACAAGAATCTGAAGCACCAGCTTTTGCTTGGGCGTCAGGCCCGCGTTTTCCTTTTTGCGGATTTTGGCGTAGTCATCCACCATACCGACCGCGCCGTATGCCACGGCAAGGCCGAGAACCGCCAGCGAGGACATGCAAATCTGCCCTGCAAAGCTGTTGCCTGCCGCAACGGCAACGGCAATGCCGATGATGAACATAAAACCGCCCATCGTCGGGATGTTCTGCTTGTTCATGTGCCATTTCGGCCCGATCTCCAAGATCTTCTGACCGAATTTCATCTTGCGCAGATAGCGGATCACAGCAGGCCCGATCGCTGCGGTCAACACAAATGCAACCGCACAGGCCACCAGTGCCGTATAAAGATTTGCTGGTGTCATTCTTCCACGTCCTCCCCTAAGAACATCGCAAGCGCGCGCTCCATCTGCATGCCGCGGCTGCCCTTAAATAGTAAGGCGTCGCCCTTGGCTGCGTCCTGCCGCAGTGCTGCGACCAGTTCTGCCTGATCGTCAAACGCAAACGCCCGTTCCATTCCGTTTTCCTTTGCGCCTGCGACCATCGCTTTCGCATCCGGCCCATAGGCATACAGCGCATCCGCATGTTTAGCCGCCGCACGGCCCGCTCTGCGGTGCCCTTCCTCTGCATAGTCGCCCAGCTCCAGCATCGAACCGAGTACCGCAAAGCGGCGGCCTTCCGGCGCCATGGTGCCGAGCACTGCCAACGTCGCTTCCATCGCGTCCGGGCTGGCGTTATAACAGTCGGCATAAATCTGATAACCGTCCTGCTCGTAAATATTCTGCCGCATGCCGCTGGCTTCGTAAGCCGCAAGGCCCTGCGCAATCTGCGCGGGCGTTTCGCCCAGCAGCAAGCCGACCGCCGCTGCCGCCAGCGCATTGAGCACATTGTGCACGCCCGGAATGGCGAGTTTTGCGGTAAAGCTCTCGCCGCAAGGCAGAGCAACCTCGGACAGTTTGTTGTTTATAATATCAAATGTACCGTCTTTATGCAAGCATGCCGTCAAATCGCATGCGGAATTTTCGATGCCATAGGTGACCACCCGGCAACCAAGACTTTCCCGCTTTTCCCACAAAAGCGGCTCGTCGCCGCACAGCACGGCGCAGCCGTCCGGCTGCAAGCCCTCCAAGATCTCGAGCTTTGCCTTGCAGATGCCCTCACGCGAACCGAGAAACTCAATATGGGAAGTGCCGATATTGGTGATGACCGCGATATTCGGCTGCGCCGCCGCCGTCATGCGCGACAATTCGCCAAAGTGGTTCATCCCCATCTCGGCCACCATCACCTCGGTGTCCCGCGTCATGCGGAACAGGGTCAGCGGCAGACCGATCTCATTGTTCAGGTTGCCTTCGGTCTTTTGCGCACGCAGCCCTTGCGACAGCACCGCATACAGCAGTTCTTTGGTGGTGGTCTTGCCGACCGAGCCGGTCACGCCGACTACCTTACCGCCGCACAAGCGACGATAACCGCCCGCCAGATCGAGCAGCGCCTGCGAAGTATTTTCTACGTACAGCGTCGACACCGGATATTCCTCGTTTTGCCGGTGGGACACCACCGCGGCCGCTCCGTTTCCAATCGCCTTGTCAATAAAGTCGTGCGCATCAAAGCGCTCACCCTTGATCGGCAGGAACAGCGCATCGGCTGGAATCTGCCGGGAATCGGTCGAAACAGCCGTTAAAACCGCCTCGCCCGTTGTTCCCCCTCCGGTCCACTCCGCCGCCTGCGCTAGCGTAAATTGTTCCATGCACCCGTTCCCCCATTGTTTTTGAATTTGCGCGCGATTCGCGCTTTGCCTCATCCTTTGAAATAAGCCGCAACGATCTCGCGTTCATCCATGTGATGCTTGACATGATTGACCTCCTGATAGGTCTCATGCCCCTTGCCCATCAGCACGATTACATCATCCTTTTTGGCATGTGCCAGCGCCCAGTGAATCGCCTCCGACCGGTCCACGATGACCTGCATCGGGGTTTTCGTACCCTTCATGCCTTCCAGAATATCATCAATGATCGCCTTCGGGTCCTCGGTGCGCGGATTATCGCTCGTGACCACGCAAAAATCCGCCAGATCAGCTGCGATTTTGCCCATCTTAGGGCGTTTGGTACGGTCGCGGTCACCGCCGCAGCCGAACAGAGCAATCACACGACCTTTGGCAAAGCCGCGTACCGCGCGCAGCACATTTTCCACACCGTCCGGCGTGTGCGCGTAGTCGATCAGCACGGTATAATCCGTATCGGTCGGCACAACCTCCACACGCCCCTTGACACCGGTCGCCGTCGCCAACGAATGCGCCGCATCACTCAGCGACATACCGATTTGCAGCACCATACCCAGCGCAGCCAATGCGTTTTCGACCGAAAAATGTCCGGGGATTGGCAGCTTGACGCGCGCCAGCTCGCCTTTTGTTGTGGCGACGAACTCCACGCCGTCCGCGTGCAGGTGGATGTTTTTTGCCGTCAGGTCTGCTGCATCCTTCTCGCACGAGAAGGTCAGGCACGGGCATTTTGCATCCGCCAGCATCGCCTGTGCTGCGTTGTCATCCAGATTGATGACGCCCTTATCGCTGATGGAAAACAGCATTGCTTTTGCCTTGCGATATTCCTCCATCGTCTTATGGAAATCCAGATGGTCCTGTGTCAGATTGGTAAACGCGCCGACCGCGAAGTGAATACCATGCACGCGGTCAAGCACGAGCGAATGCGAGGATACCTCCATGATTACATGGGTGCAGCCCGCATCGCGCATCCGCGCGAACAGCGCGTGCAGCTCGTAGCTTTCCGGCGTAGTGCGCTCGGTTTCGATTGCTTCATCGCCAATCAGGTTCTGATTGGTGCCGATCAGGCCGACCTTGTGACCTGCATCCTCCAGCATGTGTTTGACCAGATAGGTGGTCGTGGTCTTGCCGTTGGTGCCGGTCACACCCAGCATAACCATACTGTCGGCCGGATGACCGAAGCGGTTTGCCGCAATCTCAGCCAGCGCCTGACGCGCATTTTCCACCACAACCGCCGGCACACCATCTGGCGCTTCCTCACACACTACCGCAACCGCGCCCTGCTCAAGCGCTTTTCCAATATATTGATGCCCGTCTGTTGCAAAACCACGAATGGCGACAAACAGGTCGCCCGCCTGCACAGCACGCGAATCATACCGCACCTCGCGGATCTCCAGATCCTCCGCTGCCGTGCTGCTTTTCACCGCAACCCCGCGGAGCAGTTCCTGTAATTTCATATTTCTCCTCCTATCGGTCGTTGACGTTCGTGGTATCCGAGAATTCAACCGTTACCACCGCGCCGATATTCACCTTTGTACCGGATGCCGGGCTTTGTTTGCTTGCCGTTGTATTGCCCGTGACCTGCGAAGAGGCAACGCCCTTCTGCTTCAAGTACAGGCCATATTCTTCCAATGTACTACGACATTGATCCGGTGTCAAGCCCGTCAGATCGGGCACCGTGATCTGCTCGGTCGGTTTGCTCTCGCCCATATACAGAATCACCTTACCGCTTGCCGGGATACGAACGCCGCCCGACGGCACCTGATCGGTGACCGTGTCGCCGTCGCCCACCACGCGATATGCAAAGCCTGCCTGCTCCAGTGCACTTGTAGCCGCTTCTTCCGTCGAACCGATCACACTGGGCACGGTCAGCTCGCGGCGGTCGTTTTCTTCATCCGTGTAAACCGGTGTTACGCCAACATACGGCAGCACATCTTCCATGATACGACCAACCACCGGCGCGGCAATCGCGCCGCCGCCGTGTGCAGCCGACTCGGGCAGGTCGTTGATTGCAACCAGCACCGCAATCTGCGGATCGTCCATCGGCGCCACGCCGATGAAAGATGCAGTATAACGGTTCTCAGTATCAATTTCCTTTCCGTCACTGTCGCGCAGCTTTTCAATTTCCGAGGTTGCCGTCTTGCCGCCGACGCGGTAACCGGGTACATAAGCGTTTTTACCGGTACCGCCCGATACGACCGCTTCCATCGCTTCACGCATGTAAGCCGAAGTTTCCTCCGAGATGACCTGACGCACGATCGTTGTCTCGGTTGTGGATTTGACCGAGCCGTCCGAACCAAGGATCTCCTTGACCACATAGGGCTGCTTTAGCTTACCGTCATCCACAATCGCACAAACCATGTTGATCATCTGAAGCGGAGTGACGGTGAAACGCTGACCGAACGACGCAACCGCAAGCGATACTTCGTTCCACTCGCTGGTCACATTGATGTCGTGGAACTGGCCCTTGCTTTCGCTGGGCAGGTCAATACCGGTTGGCTCGGTCAGGCCGAACGCCTTGTAAAATTCATAAAAACGATCCTTGCCTGTCTTGGCGACGATTTGCATCATCGCCACGTTGCACGAATTCATCAGTGCTTCGGTCAGCGTCTGCGTGCCGTGACCGCTGGTGTTCGAGCATTGAATCGGCTTGGACCAGTCGCCGACCATCATCGAGCCGCCGCAGTAATAAGTGTCCTCTTCATGCGCCAAGCCCAACTCATAAGCCGTTGCAACATTCATCAGCTTGAAAGTGGAACCCGGCTCGTAGTTATCCGTCACTACCGGATTATACCACATTTTATAGAGCTGCTGTGAGCGAATTTCGGTTAATGTGTCGACCAGTTCATCATTTTTCTGCACGCTCTCCGGCAGATTGGCAAGCCCGCCTTCCTGATAATACTTATCGCTGATTTCCGCCGAAACGCCAGCCTCCGTCAAGGCTGCCTGCACGTTGGTTTTCAGCTCCTCGATATAACGCTCATCTGTAATCGTATAGGAATTATTCGGATCATAGTCCGGCAGCGCCGCCATCGCCAGCACCTCGCCGGTCTTGACGTTCATTACGATACCGGATACGCCGTCACGCGCCTGCGGGTTATCCGCCAGCGCGGTTTCCAGATGCTTCTCCAAGAAATTCTGGATATCGCTGTCAATGGTCAGTACCAGTGAATCGCCATCCTGCGCCGGAATATATTGCTCGGTATCGGGCGTCATATCCTTATTCTGCGCATTCTGCACGCGCACGATACGCCCTGCCGTGCCGGAAAGCACATCATTGTACTGCGATTCCAAACCATACGCGCCGTTATTGTCGCTGCCGACATAGCCGAGCACGGCGGACAAAAACGCGCCCTGCTGATAATACCGTTTGGTATCCGGCTCGGAATACACGCCCGTGCAGCCTGCCTGGTTCAGCTTCTCGTACAATTCCTTGGAAACGTCTTTATCTACCTTTTGGGCAATGATTTCATATTCCGAATCGGTTTTCTGAATTTTCTTCAGCACCGTATCATAATCCAAGCTCAGTTCGTCGGCCAGAATCTGCGCCAGCGTCTGCTGCTGTGTCTGCGCGGACTTGCCGTCGCTTACCTTCGACTCGTCCACCACACCCTTCGGCGAAACAACAATACGCTCTACCTCGGCCGATTCCGCCAAAACCTGCATGTTTGCATCATAGATTTTGCCGCGGTTCGGCGTGATGAACGTATCGCGCGTTTGCAGCGAAGCCGCCTGCTGCACATAAAAGTCATGATGGAACACCTGCATATACAGCAGGCGAACACCAACCAATCCAAATCCAAACACCACAAACGCCAAGGTCATAACACCGATTCGTGCGCGCATTTGATTGTTCGGTCCCTTTGCTGCCATGGTATTTCCTTTCCTCCATAATCTCGTTATAAAAAGCGTAAGGAGTCAGAAGTTTCCACCTCTCACTCCCCTGTACGCATCCTATTCATTTACTTACCGAATATATTCCACAATTGCGGAAAAGCTACGCGCCAAACCGGCAAACAGCGATCCGAGCGATACGCCACTGTCCGCTACCGTTACGGTATCCGGATTGGTCAGCTCCACATATTCAATCTGGGAGTTGTCCATCTTGACCATCCCCAGATTATTCACCGCATATTCCTCTATCTCATCCAAATCAACGCTGTTGATTTGCTTGGTCGTCAGCGATACGTTTTCCGCCGTCAGCTCATTGAGTGTGTCATTCTGCTCGCCAACCTCGGCGCTCAGCTGTGTCAGCTGCATCTGGCAAAACAAGATGTACACCGCGGCAATCGCCACCACAGCAAAGCAGCCCATCAAGCTGGGTCTTACGCGCACCTTCTTCCGCCGACGCGGTGTCGGCGCTACGCGCAAGTTGCGTTTCTGCTCCTGTGACACCGGGAAACGTTCTTCATATTGTTCATAGGCCACGCTTTCCCTGCTGGCAGTCATCATTGCATTTCCTTTCTCCTGCGGTTGTTTATATCTTTTCGCAGACGCGCAGCTTGGCGCTGCGTGCTCTGGGATTCTCGCCGATCTCTCTTTCGTCTGGAAGGATGGGCTTACGCGGAGTCAGCCGCACCTTCGGTTTTTTACCGCACACACAAACCGGAAATTCTTTCGGGCAGGTGCAACCCTGCGCCGCCTGTTGAAACGCTGCCTTTACGATACGATCCTCCAAACTATGGAACGTGATCACCGCAAGCCGTCCGCCCGGATTGAGGCAATCAATCGCTTTGTCCATTGCTTCCCGCACCGCACCCAGTTCATCGTTTACCGCAATACGAATCGCCTGAAAACTGCGCTTTGCCGGATGCTGTTTTTCGCGCTTTGCCTTGCCCGGCATTGCGCCTTTGATCACATCGACCAGCTCCAGTGTGGTTTCAATCGGTTTTTTCGCCCGCTCGCGTTCAATCGCCGCAGCAATCAGTGGCGCATACCGCTCTTCGCCATACTCAAACAAAATCCGCCGGATCTCCTCCCGGCTCCATTCGTTTACCACCTCGTAGGCGGTCAGCTTTTGTGTCCGATCCATGCGCATATCCAGCGGCGCATCCTGCATATAGGAAAAGCCGCGCTCTGCGTGATCGAGCTGCGGAGAGGAAACACCCAAGTCAAACAGGATACCATCCGCTCCCGGCAAGCCAAGCGATTCCAGCACACGATCGATTTCACGAAAATCACTTTTGACCGTCGTCACGCGCTGCCACACATCGCGCAGCCGTGTTTTTGCGTTTTCCAGCGCTTCATCATCCCGGTCAATGCAGATTAAACGACCGGTATCATGCAAACGCTCCGCAATGCGGAGCGAATGTCCGGCGCCGCCGGTGGTTGCATCGACATAAACGCCATCCGGTTTAATCTGAAGCGCTTCCAAGCAAGGTTCGAGCAGAATGGATACGTGATGAAATTCCATGTTTCCCTCCTGCCTGTCCGGTTAAAAATCCATATCTTCCACATCAGCGGCGACGCTCTCCGCATCGATTGCTTCGTTGTAAACGCGCCACTTTTCACTGTTCCAAATTTCCGCATGATCCAGCTGACCGATGACAACAACATCCTTTTGCAGGTCGGCGAACTCACGCAAATTTGCGGGGATGAGAATACGGCCCTGCGCATCGAGCTGCGCATCAAACGCATTAGCGAAGTAATACCGCTTTACGCGACGTGCCTTTTCACCATTGCCCAGACTGCGAATGCGATCCTCCAAGGCTTCCCATTCCTTTTCGGGATAAACCGCAAGGCATCCATCCAGCCCCTTGGTGACGGTGAAGTGCTCGCCCAATTCCTCGCGCAACTTGGCCGGCATTGCCAGCCGCCCTTTTGCGTCAACGGAATGTTTGTATTCGCCCTTCACCGGATTCACACCACACTTTCGTTTTGGTGGAATCTGTGACACTTTACCCCACTTCTCACCACCTTGTCTCCATTATACCGGTACGCCGAATAGATTGCAAGATTTTTTTCGCATTATTTTGCAGAACATTATGGCTATAAATTCGTTGTTTCGACTATTTTTGCAATTTTCAAACACTTGTTCGATAGTTTTGTCATTTCCCTGTCAGGCCTCTCCAGTGGGGGAAAATCCCACCAGTCCACCACTCTTTTGCCATACTCTCTACCCTTGCGTGGTGGGGGACTCTCCCACGTTTCCCCCATGTGGGTCAAAGTGGGAAAGCCGAGTGCAGCACGCATTTTCCATCCCATCTTTTTCGCGGCACAAAAAAACAGCCGCCCTTTTGGCAGCTGTTCTTCTTACATTTTTTTACTTGGCGATACTCTTAAAGCGCTGACGCGCCTTGCGCACTTCCTCCAGAGAAAGCGCCACCGCTTCCTCCGTTCGCTTGAGCGTATCTTCGCAATACTCATTGGCCACGCGGCGCAGTTCACGCGCCTGAATTTCGGCGTTGCCCTGCACTTCCTTGGCTTTGCGGCGCGCCGCAACCACGATTTCGGTTTCCGAAACCATCTGGCGGGCATCTTCCTCCGCCTGACGGCGGATCGCTTCTGCTTCCCGCTTTCCGGAAGCCAGCATCTCGCTGCGCTTGGCTACGATATCCTGCGCGGCCTGCAAATCATTCGGCAGCGTCGCGCGCAGCTCATCGAGCAGATCGAGCAGATGGTCACGTTCAATGATGCACTTTTCGCCCGCCAGCGGGATTCCCTTGGCATCCTGCACCATATCGTACATGCTGTTGATCAGTTCGTCCAAAGTTGCCATCGTTTAGCCTTCCTTTCTTGTGCGGCGCACAATATCCTGCATGATCCCGTCGGGGACAAAGCCGGCGACACTGCCGCCGTGTACTGCAATGTCCTTCACCACAGAGGACGACAGGTACATATATTCCGCGCTCGTCATCAGGAACACCGTATCCAGCTGAGGATTCAGCTTCCGATTCGCCAGCGCCATCTGAAATTCATATTCAAAATCCGAAACCGCACGCAGGCCCTTGACCACTGCGCAGGCTTTTTGCTGTCTGGCATAATCCGCAAGCAGACCGCCGAAGGACGCAATCTCCACATTCGGCAGCCCATCCGTTGTCCGCCGGAGAAATTCCATCCGTTCCTCCACCGAAAACATCGGTTTTTTGTTCTGGTTATGCATCACCGCAACAATCAGCCGGTCAAACATGACAGACGCGCGGCGTATGATATCCAAATGACCTAAAGTGACCGGGTCAAAGCTGCCCGGATAAATCGCAGTTCTCATGTTCTTCATCCGTTCCGCCGTCCCGCCGACGCAGAACGGTAATCATAGTTGCACCATAGCGACGCTCACGAACGATCTCAAACCCATGCGTGAACCCATCCTCTGCTGCACTTTCGCATATTATTATACCATCCGCAGACAGAATGTCAAACGTTTCTATGCTTGCCAGCGCATTTTCCAATATCCTACCGCCGTACGGAGGATCGAGAAAAATCAGGTCATAGCCCTGTTTTTTCGCGTGCGAAAGGAAGGTTTCCGACTCGGTCCGATGGACTTCTGCACGATCGGACACACGCGCCGTTTCTGTATTTTTACACACGATGTTGTATGCCGTTTTGTTATGCTCCACAAAATCGCAGTGCTGCGCGCCGCGCGAAAGCGCCTCAATGCCGAGCTGTCCCGTGCCCGCAAACAAATCGAGTACCTGCGCGCCTCGCACATGATCCTGAATCAGATTGAACACGTTTTCCTTGACACGATCGGTTGTTGGCCGGGTGTTCATCCCGGGAACAGGCTGTAATCTGCACCCCCGTGCCGTACCGGATACCACACGCATCGCTCAGTCCTCCTTGTGGAAATAGTCAAACACTGCCTGCGCAGCATTGCGCGGCAAAATGCGCGCCAGCTCCTGCTCGCTCGCCTTGCGGATATTGTCAATGCTGCCGAAATGCCGCAGCAAATCCGCACGGCGCTTATCGCCCACACCCGGGATTTTGTCCAGTGTTGATCCACGCACTTTTTTTCCGCCCAGCTTGCGGTTGTACTCAATGGCAAAGCGGTGTACTTCCTCCTGAATACGCCCAATCAAGGCGAACAGCGCAGGCGTAGCCGAGATGCCGAACTCACGTCCATCCGGCGCAACCAGTGCGCGTGTGCGGTGCTTGTCATCCTTGACCATGCCGAAACACGGCGTTTGCAGGCCAAACGAATCGAGCACCTCTTTGCACACACGGACATGTCCCAAACCGCCGTCAATCAGGAATGCATTCGGCAGCGGCGCAAATTTTTCGTCGCCGTCCACATAACGCTGCACGCGGCGCGTGAGCATTTCCCGCATGGCGGCATAGTCGTCCTGCCCATTGGCGGCACAGGCAATTTTAAACTTGCGATAGGCGCTTTTTTTCGGCTGCCCTTCGACAAATACCACCATCGAACCGACCGTATCCTGCCCAGCAAAGTTGGATATATCATACGCTTCCAAGCGCAGCGGCAGCGCCAGCATGCCGGTCACATTTTGCAATAATTCCAGCGATTTATGTCGTCTTTCCGACTGTTTTTCGCGCCGTTCAATCTCTTCTCGCGCATTTTTCTCCGCCAGCCGCGTCAGCACACGGCGCTCGCCGCGCTGCGGCACCGCCAATTCGACCTTACGCTCCGCAATCGAGGACAAATATTCCCCGACCGCGTCCTGCTCCTCAATTTCATGCGACAGCAGCACGGTTTTCGGCACTGCGCCGCGCTGCGCATAATATTGCTTAACAAAGGAGGACAACACCTCTGCCGGATCGCTTCCAGCCAGGTGAAACAGCGTATATTCCTTGTCCTGCAAGGCGCCGCCCGCATAGTGCAGCACACATACGCACGCGCGCGTTTGTCCCTGCACGAATGCGATCACGTCCAATTCCGCAAACGCACCCGCGACCACATGCTGCCGAGTGCCCAGCTTTTGCACGGCGCGCAGCCGGTCACGCAGCATCGCCGCACGCTCAAACTGCAATTCTTCCGCCGCTTCGTTCATCTTTTCGGCCAGTTCTTTTTCCAGCTGCTTTGCATTGCCTTCAAACAACGCAATCGCCTGATCGATCAGCGCATGGTACTCCTCCGGGCTGACCTTGCCCGTGCAGGGCGCACAGCAGCGCCCCAAATGCAGATTGAGGCACGGGCGGTCTTTGCCGATGTCACGCGGAAAGACTCTCGAACAGGTTTTGAGCAGCAACGCTTCGCTGATCGTATCAATTGCACGACGCGCCGCCACGCGGCCCGGATAGGGGCCGAAATAACGCGCCCCATCGTGTCCGGGGCGGGACACAACAGTAAACGCCGGATACGGTGCATCCGTATTCAGTCGGATGTAGGGATAGCCCTTGTCATCCTTCAGGAGGATATTATACTTGGGCTTGTACTTTTTTATCATCGAGTTTTCCAAAACCAATGCTTCAAACTCGCTTTCGGTCACGATGATGTCAAAATCGTCGATATGGCTGACGAGTTGTCTGGTTTTGGCGTTGAGCCGCTCGGGCGGCTGGAAGTAGTTGGATACGCGATTGCGCAGCAGCTTGGCTTTGCCGACATAAATGACCTTGCCGGTTTTGTCCTTGTGCAGATACACGCCCGGCTGCATCGGCAGACGGCGCACGCGCTCCTTGAGCTGTTCTCTTGTCACGGCAAGCCGCCTCCTTTTCGCTGCCAACTCCTCCGATAAAAAAAGCGCCGATCAATTCGGCGCTTTTTCTCAGGATGCGATAACTTAGTCGGTAAAATTGGACGTAATCAGCTCAACCAGAGCAGAAACAGCCTCTTCATCATCCGGGCCGTCCGCGATCAGGTTGATGGTAGTGCCCTTGGTGATGCCCAGGGACAGAATGCCGAGCAAGCTCTTCGCATTGACGCGGCGCTCTTCCTTCTCTACCAGAATCGTCGACTTGAACTCATTTGCCTTCTGAATAAAAAAAGTTGCGGGACGGGCATATAAGCCTACCTGATTGGTAACCTGTACCTCTTTCGAATACATAATCTGCA
>DXDZ01000020.1 GCA_019115185.1 Candidatus Agathobaculum merdipullorum | reverse complement strand
GCCCGCACGCGACCATCCGTCCGTTCGCGCTGACCGAAGAAGAAGCTGCTGCTGCTCCGGCATCGACCAAGATCGTTGACATCAAGGCCGGCAAGGGCAAGGGCGTTTACAAGTACACGATGGTTGTTTCTCCGCTCGACTGCATGGGCTGCGGCGTATGTGTTGGCGTGTGCCCTACCAAGTCCCTGACCATGATGCCGCAGGAGCAGGAAGCTGCACAGCAGGATGCGTTCGATTACTGCGTAGACAAGGTTTCCGAGAAGGCCGATATGATCTCGACTGCTTCCGTCAAGGACAGCCAGTTCAAGAAGCCGCTGCTTGAGTTCTCCGGCTCGTGCGCAGGCTGCGCTGAGACCTCTTATGCTCGCCTGATTACGCAGGTTTGCGGCGACCGTATGTATATCTCCAACGCGACCGGCTGCTCGTCCATTTGGGGCGGCCCGGCTGCTACCAGCCCGTACACCGTTGACAAGGACGGCCACGGCCCGGCTTGGGCAAACAGCCTGTTCGAGGATAACGCGGAGCACGGCCTTGGTATGTACTATGGCCAGCAGGCAATCCGTGATCGCCTGATCTCCAAGCTGGAAGAGATGGCTGCTGCGGACGCTACCCCGGCTGAGACTAAGGATGCAATCGCTAAGTTCATGGAGACCAAGGACAACGGCGCTGCCAACGCGGAGCCGACCAAGGCTCTGATTGCTGTGCTCGAAAAGGGCGCGGCTGCTGGCTGCGACGCTTGCAAGGAAGTTCTTGCGCATAAGGAATACCTCGCTAAGAAGTCTGTCTGGATCTTCGGCGGCGACGGCTGGGCTTATGATATCGGCTTCGGTGGCTTGGATCATGTCCTCGCTTCCGGCCAGGATGTAAACGTTATGGTATTCGATACCGAAGTTTACTCCAACACCGGCGGTCAGGCTTCCAAGGCAACCAACATCGGTGCAGTTGCTCAGTTTGCTGCTTCCGGTAAGACCACCAAGAAGAAGAGCCTTGCTGAGATCGCAATGAGCTATGGCTATGTATACGTTGCTCAGATCGCTATGGGCGCGAACATGAACCAGACCCTCAAGGCAATTGCTGAGGCAGAAGCTTACCATGGCCCGTCCCTCATCATCGGCTACGCTCCGTGCGAAATGCACTCCATCAAGGGCGGCATGACCAACTGCCAGGCCGAGATGAAGAAGGCTGTTGATTGCGGCTACTGGAACCTGTTCCGCTTCAATCCGCAGCTGGCTGAGGAAGGCAAGAATCCGTTCATCCTCGAGTCCAAGGAGCCCAAGACGGAGGATTACCGCAAGTTCATGATGAACGAAGCGCGTTACTCTGCTCTGACTCGTTCCTTCCCGGATCGTGCTGAAAAGCTGTTCACCGAGTCCGAGGCTGAGTCCACCAAGCGTTACGCACATCTGCAGCGTCTGCAGGCTCTGTACGCTCCCGAGGCGTAAGATCGGCTGACTGCGTAGAAAGCGCTGGACTGAAATAAAATAAAGAACCGCCCGCGGGATTGTTCCGCGGGCGGTTTTTTTGCATACCGATGGATATTTTCGGCAGACGAAGCGGTGAACATCCACAATATTTTGCGTTTTCACGGCGGGAAACAGCAAAATCCTGTTGCGTTAATAGAGAAAACGCGGTACAATGATAAACAGAAAGGTGGTGCCCGTTTTCATGGCATTCACAGGCTTTAATGCTGCGGGTATTGATCTGCTGCAGCTGAACCGCCTGCAAAACAGCAAGGAATTTTACGAAGAACATAAAGAAGAAATCAAACGGCAGGTGATTTTGCCGTTTCATGAATTGATTGCACAGATGACGCCCGCGATGCTGGAGATCGATACACAGTTCGTCGTCACGCCGTCGCGTATGGTGTCGCGTGTGCGCCGCGATACACGCTATACCAAAGATAAAACCCTGTATCGCGCGAATGTGTGGATGTTTTTCCGCCGCAAGCGGCAGGAACATGAGTCCGTGCCGTGCTATTATTTCGAGATCCACCCGGAGTTTTGGGGGTTTGGCTGCTGGGGCGCATGGGGCAGGGGCGAAATGGAGTCCCTGCGCGAGATGATCCTGCATGAGGATAAGCTGTTCCTTGAGGCATATGCTGCGGTGCAGGCTTGTCCGCAGATGCATCTGGCTGGTGAGCTGTACAAGCGGCCCAAATTCCCGGATGCAAAGCCGGCGTATCAGGATTGGCTGAACCGCAAGGAGATCGGGGTGGATTTTCGAGAAACCGCGGATTTTGCGCCGTTGCTGGACTGTTCATTTGTTCAGCCGATGGTGGAAACCATGCAGCGCTTGGCGCCGTTTTACCGTTTTCTGCTTGCAGCAAAAGAACGTGCGGAGGCAGCACGGCGGGAGGCGCTCCAATGAGATATATTGCACTGGATTTTGAAACCGGCAATGCGTCGCGCCTGAGCGCGTGTGCGTTGGGCGTAAGCATTTTTGAAGATCACACACTGGTGGCGGAACAGACGACGCTCATCAAGCCGCCCGCCCAAGTGGGCAAGTTCCATTGGGGCAACGTTCGCGTCAATCATATTAAAGAGTCCATGGTCGTTGATGCTCCTGCATTTGATGAAGTATGGTGCAACGGTATTGCGGAATTGGCCGAAGGCAGCGTGCTGGTCTGCCACAACGCCATGTTTGATACCGCGGTACTGTGTGCATGCTTGGCGCATTATCATCTGCCGGTGCCGGATTGCCGCTATGTTTGTACGGTGAAGGTGGCGCAGCGGGTATGGCCGCAGCTGCAAAACCATAAGCTGGATACGGTTTCGCAGGCGCTTGGCATTGCTCTGAACCACCATGAGGCCGGTTCGGATGCGCGGGCAGCCGGTCTGATCTTGCAGGCGGCGTTGCGCGAGACAGCAAGCGCCGATGCGGATGAGTTGGCGAAAAAAATCGGGATGCGTCTGGGACGGATATCCTGCATGGGAACCGTGCCTTGCAGCATTGCAAAAGAGTTTCGGGGCGGAAAAACCGTCCGTTCCATCGAAAACCATGTATAAAGGAGAGAGCAGCTATGAAAAACTATCTGGAAAACATTGATCGGGAAGCCCTCCGTGCACGGGCAGAGCAGATGCTGCGTTACGCGGATGATGCGCGCAATCAGGCAGGCCGCTGGACGGATTATGCGGTATCTAAGGCACAGAATTTTTCTGTTTTCGATTTTGCGATTTTCAAGGTATGCCTGTTGTCCTTGGGATTGTGGCTGGGCACCTGCTTTTCACGCTTTTTCAAGAAATTCCGCGGCGTTTTGTTCGTTGCGTTCGCGGCAAGCTGGCTGTATCTGTTCTGGCGCATCTTCTTTGACTGCGAAGAGGAATAAGAGGCTGCTGCATCATGACGTTGGGCGATAGCCCGGTAGGAGAGGAGTATGTCTGTGGAGGAGCCGACACAGCAAAATAAATCAAAATTTCGTGCGCATCCACATTATTTTCAGTGGGGCTTGACGGCGTTTTGCGTCATCGTTTCCAGCGCAATCGTTGTGTTTTTGTTACAGTGGCTGCCGTTCATCTGGACGATGTTTCAAAAGCTGCTGGGCATTCTCAGTCCGTTCATCTACGGTTTTGTGATGGCGTATCTGTTAATGCCTGTTTTCAATGCATTGTATAAGAGAATTCAGCCGCGGCTGTCCCGACGTTTGAAAAACGGAACGCGGATTGCCAAGGGCTTATGCAGCATCCTGACGCTGCTGATTGGTATTGCTGTGGTAGGTATTCTGCTTTGGATGGTACTGCCGCAGCTGATCGTGAGCGTTTTCTCGCTGCTCGAATCGATGGATACCTATCTCAACGAGATTTCCGGCTGGGTGGCATCGCTGCTCAAGGATAATCCGGTGATCGAGCGTAATTTCCTCCAGATTTATGAGGAATTTTCGCAGCAGATTGTCAACTGGGTGCAGAATATTGCTCTGCCGCAGCTCGTTGCGTTGATGACCGGCGTCGTGACAACGGTTTCCGTCTTGTTCGATATTTTGATCGGCATTATCATTGCGCTGTATATTCTCAACAGCAAGGATACGTTCTGCGCACAGGCAAAAAAGGTGACGTATAGCCTGTTTTCTATCGACCGTGCGAACCGAATCATGGGCCGTGTCGCTTATGTGCACCGGGTATTCGGCGGTTTTATCACCGGCAAGCTGATCGATTCCCTGATTATCGGTGTGTTGTGCTTTATCGGTTTGCGTTTGCTGATAGGATTCGGGCTGATGACGATGGATCAGTCGTATGCGCTGCTGATTTCGGTTATCATCGGCGTGACTAATATCATCCCGTTTTTCGGGCCGTTTATCGGTGCCATTCCCAGCACTATTCTGATTATGGTCATCAGCCCGGTGCAGGCTGTGTATTTTGTGTTGTTTGTTCTTGCGTTACAGCAGTTTGACGGCAATATCCTTGGTCCGAAGATTCTGGGCAACTCGACTGGTTTGTCGAGTTTTTGGGTCATGTTTGCCATTTTGCTGTTTGGTGGTGTGTTTGGATTTGCCGGCATGGCAGTCGGTGTGCCGCTGTTCGCCGTGCTGTACAGCGCGGTGACCGAGGTGGTATGCAGCTTGCTGAAAAAGCGCGGCCTGTCCGTGGACACCAACGACTATCGCGGTCCGCGCCGCTTGGACCCGGTGACTGGTGAGTTTGTTGTGATTACGGAAGAGGATCGACCACCGGTATCGGCAAAGGAGCGCCGCCGCGCGGCAGAAAAGGCGCGTGTACAAAAAGCACGCGCGCAAAAACAACAAGAGGAACAAAAAAAGGACTGACGAAAGTCAGTCCTTTTTTTATCTGCTCAAAAGGTCCATCTCAGGCTGGGCTTTTTCGACAGGCCAAAGGGCCGAAACAAATGGTTTCGGCCCTTGTAAGTTCGATGTTCTGAGAATACGCAGGGGAGAAATTACTTCAAGCCCGCGGTGATGATTGCCATCTGGTAGACCTCGTCCGCGTTGCAGCCGCGGGACAGGTCGTTGATCGGAGCGTTCAGACCCTGCAGGATCGGGCCATATGCTTCAAAACCGCCCAGACGCTGTGCGATCTTGTAGCCGATGTTGCCAGCGTTGATGTCCGGGAAGATGAAGGTGTTGGCCTGACCGGCAACCGGGGAGCCCTTGCACTTGGTGGCAGCAACGACCGGAGAGAACGCAGCGTCAAACTGCAGCTCGCCGTCAACAGCCAGATCCGGAGCAGCAGCCTTGGTCTTTTCGGTTGCGTTGCGCATCATATCAACCGTGTCGCCCTTGCCGGAGCCCTTGGTCGAGTAGCTCAGCATCGCAACTTTGGGGTCGATGCCGAACGCCTTGGCGGTCTTAGCAGTTTCAATGGCGATTTCCACCAGATCGTCCTCGCCCGGGTTGATGTTGATTGCGCAGTCACCCATTGCGTACAGCTCGTCGCCGCCGTCCTTGGCATCGCGGCGCAGAATGAAGCAGGAGCTTACGATCTTGTTGCCCGGCTTGGTCTTGATGATCTGGAGCGCAGGACGAACGGTGTCCGCAGTGGAGTAAGTAGCGCCGCCGAGCAGGGCGTCTGCCTTGCCCATCTTGACCAGCATGGTGCCGAAGTAATTGCCCTTTGCGAGCGCAGCACGGCACTGCTCTTCGGTCATCTTGCCCTTGCGCAGTTCGACCATCTTGGCGACCATTGCGTACATTTCCGGATAGGTTGCGGGGTCGATGATTTCCATTCCATCAATATCAAAGCCACCGGCCTGCGCCGCTGCCTTCACGTCGTCTACATTGCCAACCAGAATGGAATCCAGCAGGCCGTCCTTCTTCAGGCGGGAAGCAGCCTCAAGGATACGGGGATCGGGGCCTTCGGTAAATACGATCTTGCGCTTTTCAGCCTTCAGCGTGGCAATCAGATTTTCAAACATGTTGCACTCTCCTCCATTTTAATGGCTTTGTCCGGCATAAAAGATAGCCGCGGACAAACGATTGTAACCACATTATACACCCTGTTACTATCACTTCACAAGTATTATTTTGAGTAGATTGTGAGTAATTCTTGCTTCTGTTTTTGGAGGGGTTGCTTTATGAAAAAACTGGGCAAAATAGGAGAGGAAAGGGTGTGATAAAATGCAGGTGATACGATATTTGAATGGCAGACGCCTGCATGGTGTGATGCCGCCGCTGCTGCTCGATCAGGAGGGAATTGGCAGCATGCTCAGTGCGGCGCGCAGCAGGCAGCAGCTTCCATTGCCCGACACCGCCCCCTCTGTTATACTGGAAGCGGAGGGATGCAGTCTCGGAAGGGATGAATTATGAAGCATACAGCGCTTTATTTGCGCGTTTCCACCGAAGCACAGGCGGATGAAGGCTATTCGCTAGCGGCGCAGGCGGAAAAGCTGGAGGCATATTGCCGCATGAAAGGGATTGCTGCGTTTCAGCGCTATGTGGACGGCGGCTTTTCCGGCTCGAACCTGACGCGCCCGGCTATCACCGAACTGGTTGAGGCAATCCGCGCCGGCAATGTGGAGCGTGTAGTCGTTTATAAGCTGGACCGGCTCAGCCGAAGTCAGAAGGATACGCTGTATCTGATCGAGGATGTGTTTTTGCCGCATGGCGTGGATTTTGTGTCGATCAATGAAAACATCGACACCGGTAGCCCTTACGGGCGCGCGATGATCGGTATTTTGTCCGCGTTTGCACAGCTCGAGCGAGAAAATATTTTTTTGCGTACCCGGATGGGCATGGTGGAACGAGTCAAGCAGGGCTTTTGGCCGGGCGGCGGCAAAATCCCCTTTGGGTATGACTATGATGCGGACAAGGGTATTCTGGTGCCGAACAGCGATGCGGACACCGTGCGGGAAATCTATGCGCGGTATCTGGAAGGGCAGTCAACCGGACGGATCGCGCGCGAGCTGGGACTGAAATACGAGCATCTGGTGCGGCAAATCCTGCTGCGGGAAAGCAATACTGGTGTCATTGTGTATCGCGGGGAGTGCTACTCTGGACGGCATGAGCCACTCGTTGATAAGCAAACCTTTGAGCGTGTCAAACGCCGTTTGCTGCGTTTAGACAAACCGCGCGCCGCAGCTTCCAACAAGCTGCTCACCGGGCTCTTGGTCTGCGGTCACTGCGGCGCGAAAATGCGCTACCAGAAATGGGGCGGCGCGGGTGATAAGCTGGTGTGCTACTCAAGGGACAAATCCAAGCCGCATCTGGTGCACGATGCCGATTGTCCGAATCGCGGCGTCATGGCGCGGCAGGTGGAGGAAGTTGTCATCCGCGATTTGTACCAATTGGCGGCGCAGCCGACACAGTCGCGCGGCAGCGCAAAACAACCTGCGGAATGCCGCCGTGCACTTGAGCGGGCACAGCGTAAGCTGCGCCGTTTGTATGAGCTGTTTGCAGAAGGGGAGGATGATACCCTGCGGGATGCTATCACGCGCGCCAGACGCGAATGCAGCCGTGCAGAGCAGGAACTGGAGCGTGCGCAGCAGGACGAGCGGCAGGAAGAAATGGATGCCGCACAGCAGGCGCTGCAAACGATCGGTAGTTGCTGGGACAAGCTGAGCGACGCGGAAAAGCAGACGCTGGTACGCGCCTGTGTGCAGCGAATCGTGCTGCAAAACGATAAAATTGAGATATTCTATGTCATTGAAGGCGCAGAGATGCGCCAATCCTCTGCGGGATAGCTATTTTCGACTTTGTACGTTCATGCCGATGATTATTGGGGAAATTCGGCGATATTTGCGCGATAACAGTGCGCTGCGTGTGTCGCGCAGCCTGCGGGATACTGCGTATAAGGCGTTGCAGGCCAAAGAGGCGTTTGTGCGGGAGCACCAGAGGGAGCCGGATATTGTGGAACTGGCCAAGCTGATGGATATGCCGAAGGAAGAGGTCGTGCTTGCGCTGGATGCCATTCTTGACCCGGTTTCGCTGTTTGAACCGGTATTCCATGACGGCACGGATACGGTCTGTGTGATGGATCAGGTGGGCGATCATAAAAATACCGATGAGCAATGGCTTGCTAGCATTGCGCTGCGGGAGGCGATCGACAGCCTGAACGAGCGGGAGAAGCGCATTATTCGCTTGCGCTTTTTCGAGGGGCGCACCCAGATGGAGGTGGCCGATGAAATCCACATTTCACAGGCGCAGGTGTCCCGCTTGGAAAAAGGGGCGCTCGAGCATATCCGAAAACGCATATGAAAAAAGCAGGCCGTTTGCGGCCTGCTTTTTTGTGACGCTGCCTTTATCGGGTATCGGAAGCGCTGTTGATAGGGGTGGTGCTAAAAGTGATGCGCGAGGAGGGAATCCCCTGACGAGACATGTATCCGGATAGTGATTGTACCGTTTGCGCTGTGTTGCGGCTATGGTGCAGTTTCAGGACAACGGTTGCAGTAGTCGCGGCGAATTGCTGCGCAGTGGTCGCATAGGCGCGGGCAGCGGACTGGGTATCATCTGCACAATTGAGGGTCGCATCCCACATCCGATATCCCGCTCCGGTCAAAGCGTCGCGCTGCGCCTGCGTCAACTTGCTGCAGCCGGTATCGTTGGAGACGATGCGGGCGCAGGCACCGGTCAAAAAGTTCAGGCGATCGTTGGCGGCGGTCAGCGCGGCCAGCATGTCCTCTGCGGAGGTTTGATCGGTTGCGCTCAGTAGAAGCGCTGGGGTATGCCCCTCCGCTACAATGCGGCGAATCACATCATCCGGCCAGGTGGACGTATCAGTTGGCAGGAAAAACGTCGCCAGTCGCCCGGCGCTTTGCAGCGCATCCAGAATAGCCGGAGTTGTGCTGGTCGTCGGTGCGCCATAAAAGGTTAAGTACACATGGGTGGGCTTTTTGTCGGGCTGCTCCTCTACCGGAGGGATCGGCGGCTCCACCGGCTGCGTGGGAGGCTGCACATTCTCCGAAGGCGGGGGGGATGGCGTAATGCCCTTGTATGCGTTGATTGCGCTTTCGATGGCGCTGCCCTGATCGGAAGCAAAAGAAGAGTCGCTGGAGGCAGAACCGTCCGTGATGCGCAGTACGGTTTCGCCGTAAGCCGAAAGCGTGGAATAGCTCAGACCAAACTTGCCGCAGCACAGTTTGACTGGCACATACACCGTGCCGTTCATATCATAAGCGGGTGTGGAATAGCTGTTCAGGTTCTGGTCATATACATAGCCTTCTGTCGTGGAAAAGCTGAGCGTTTCTCCGCCGGCGGACAGGTTGAGTACATTATCCTCACTGGAAGAGGATACGCCCAGAGAAGAGAACACGCTATAAGGAACATACAGCTCGCCGCCCAGCCGCTCCGGCATGGTGCTGTCGGACAGGGGAAGAAGCGTATCGTTGACCGCGGTTAACGTCAATGCGCGGGCCGGTGCGGGAAGCATGACAATGATAAACGCTGCACAGAGCAGAAAGCTGAGCAGTTTTTTGAGCGTGCGTGGGATACGCGGTCACTCCTTTCAGCAAATTATACGAACATATTATAACAAAAAGCAGATGGTTTGTCATCCTTCTTGTAAAAAAACGCCTTGCTTTATCTTGGCAAAGTGCTATAATGAAAGGGTACAAAACCTATAACAGAAAGAGTGAATCCACCATGCTGCAGATCAGAACACAGCTCACAGACCACAAAAAGCCCAAGCCGGACGAAAATAAACTGGGTTTCGGCATCTATTATACCGATCATATGCTGATTATCGACCATGATGAGGAGCAGGGCTGGCATGATGCCCGTATCGTGCCGTACGAGCCGCTTTCGATTGATCCTGCGGCGATGGTGCTGCACTATGCGATGGAGTCTTTTGAGGGCATGAAGGCATACCGCACGCCGGATGGCTCGATCCAGCTGTTCCGCCCGGACAAGAACGCACAGCGTATGATCAACACCAACCATCGTATGTGCCTGCCCAGCCTGCCGGTAGAGGATTTTGTGCAGGCGGTCAAGGCGATCGTTTCCGTGGAAAAGGATTGGGTGCCGCATCAGCCGGGCACCAGCCTGTATATCCGTCCGTTTGTGATTGCGACCGAGCCGCACCTTGGTGTGCGTCCGTCCAAGACACATCAGTTCATCATCATCTGCTCGCCGGTCGGCGCGTACTACTCTACCGGCATTAACCCGGTCAAGATCTTCGTTGAGGATGAGTATACCCGTGCTTGCCCGGGCGGCACTGGCTTTACCAAGTGCGGCGGCAACTACGCGGCCAGCCTGATCTCTCAGGTTAAGGCGCACGATCTTGGCTATGAGCAGACCCTGTGGCTGGACGGTGTAGAACACAAATATGTCGAAGAAGTCGGTTCGATGAACTGCTTCTTCAAGATTGACGGCACAGTTTACACCGCTCCCTGCATTGGTACGGTTCTGCCGGGCGTAACCCGTATGAGCTGCATCGACCTGCTCAAGCACTGGGGCATCCCGGTATCCGAAGAACGTCTGCCGATCGTGGATGTCATGCAGGCATCGAAGGACGGCAAGCTGGAAGAGGTGTTCGGCACGGGTACGGCAGCGGTCATCTCCCCGGTAGGCGAACTGCGCTATGAGGGCGACGTAGCCTACATCAACAACGGTGAGATCGGCCCGATCACCCATAAGCTGTATGACACGCTGACCGGCATCCAGTGGGGCACCCTGCCGGATGAGCTGGGCTGGACGGTCAAGGTAGACTAACTGGGCGGTTTTCGGAAAAAGCAAACTCCCTTCGGCGCAAAATGCGTCGGAGGGAGTTTTTGTCTGCCATAAAATAACTGCATTTAGCGGTCTGCGAGATTGACGATCCGCAGCCCGTTTTGCTCGGCCATGCGTACGGTTTGCGCCGTACCGCCCGGTTTGCCGTCAAAATAGCAGATGAGCAGGGAAGAGGCATCCACCATAAAGCGGTTGCGCGCCGCATAGCATCCAGTATAGTAATCGCGGGAAAGGGCGAATACGCGATCGGCTGCAAGCAGACAATGATTAAAGCGGCGTTTCCATTCGGGAGAGTAGTGATCGGCCTGATGGTCAAACGGGATGGCGCAGAATAGCTGCACCGGCAGTCTATCGCGCGCGCGCAGCACGGCTTCGGCAGCCCAAAGATCAAAACCGGTGGACATGCCAGAAAAAAATGCGGTATACCCCTGTGTGGCAGCATCTGCGATGGCAAGATCCAGCGCGGATATCAGTGCGTCCACATGAGGATCGTTCGTCCGAAACGGCATTTTTTCGACGCGGTAGCCCGAAAAGCAGCAGGTTACGGCATGTTCGGTCTGCATTTTTCTCCCTCCAATCAGAACAAATGTTCTATTATAGACAGTATACATCACAGCGCCGCAAAACGCAAGTTGTAAATACGAAAAAAAGCTGGTACAATAATAAAAACTGCGGTGAAAAGAGGAGAGTGCCATGAACGGGCAAAACCGCTTTTTTTATCTGGTCAAGCGCATGGCTTATCGGTATTTTTCCGATGGCATTCCGCAGGCGGCGGCAGAATTGTCGTATTTTCTGTTGTTTTCTCTTTTTCCGCTGCTGATCTTTCTCAATGCGCTTCTGGCTCGGCTCAACCTGTCGATGGAAGGGATTCAGCCGGTGTTAGAAATGCTGCCCAAAAGCCTGCAGCAGCTGATTGTTTCCTATCTTGACCAGCTTGCGGCAACGCCGCCGGTCAGCCCCATGCTGATCGGTATTGGCTTGACGCTGTATTTTCTGTCGCGCGCAGTGCGTTCGATGATGCGCACGGTCAACGATATCTACCATGTAGAGGTGGCGCG
>DXDZ01000019.1 GCA_019115185.1 Candidatus Agathobaculum merdipullorum | reverse complement strand
GTAGTGCCCTTGGTGATGCCCAGAGACAGAATGCCGAGCAAGCTCTTCGCGTTAACGCGGCGCTCTTCCTTCTCAACCAGAATCGTCGACTTGAACTCATTGGCCTTCTGAATAAAAAACGTTGCGGGACGGGCATATAAGCCTACCTGATTGGTAACCTGTACCTCTTTCGAATACATAATCTGCATCGCTCCTATTTCTTCAAATCCGATATATATAGTCTATCCTCTTTTGTCGATTTCGTCAAGGCCCTTTTCCCTTCGTGTCCTTTGCGTTTTTGATGAAATTTTTCTTGCATTTCGTCAGAATATATGGCATTTTGCCCTGTATGACGGTTTTACGCGAAAGGATGTTCAAATTTTTATGCAATAACCGAAACCAGTTTCATCGAAGCTCTACGATGGTTACACCCTGCTCTCCTTCGCCGTACACGCCGCTGCGCACGCTTTTGACACGCTTATTGCTTCTGAGGTGCTGCTGCACGGCATTACGCAACACGCCCGTTCCCTTGCCATGAATAACCGTAACCGACGGCAGGCCCGTCATGATCGCGCGCGACAGGAAATTATCCACCTCAAAGAGCGCTTCCTCCGCGCTCATGCCGCGCACATCGACCTCACTTGCCGCTGAACGCAGGTTCAGTTCGCGCGCAGGCGCAGACCGCCGCGGCTGCGGTGCCGGCTTATTCTTCGGTTTATTCTCCTCTACCAGCCGCAGCTCATTTTCCTTGACCGTCATTTTCATCGGACCGGCTTGCACCTGCACGTTGCCGCTCTTGTCCGCCGGCGCAAGTACATCCGCCAGCACGCCGCCGACGTTCAGCAACCGCACACGGTCGCCCCTTTTGACCGGGCGCTGCTCATCCGCCTCGACCACCCGTTTCTGCACGCCGCGACGCTGTTCGTTCTCGGTCTGTGTGATGACACCGCGCAGTGCCGCCTTGGCTGCCGCGAGGTTCTGGTCGGCATTCTTCTTCTGCGACTTCTTTTTCAGGTCTTCCAACTCGTCAAATACGGTTTCCGCCGTCATGCGCGCATCTTTCAGGATGCGATCCGCCTGACTGCGTGCACTTTCAAGCAGTTTGTCCGCGCGCTGCTCTGCTGCATCGCGTTCCGCACGCATCTTGTCACGCTCGGACTGCGCCGCCGAACGCATTTTCGCCGCCTCATCCCGCATCTGCTCCACACGGCGGCGCTCGCGCTCGAGTTCCGCCAATACATCCTCAAAGCGCGCATCCTCGGTCGAGACCTGCTCCTTTGCCCGCTCGATGATGGTCGGCTGAAGCCCCAGCCGTGCAGCAATCGCAAATGCATTGGATTTGCCCGGGATGCCGGTCAGCAAACGATACGTCGGCTGCAAGGACTGCACGTTGAACTCACAGGAGGCGTTTTCCACGCCGTCAGTCGTGAGTGCAAATGTTTTCAGCTCCGCATAGTGGGTCGTCGCCGCCACACACGCACCCATCTGGCGTGCATAGCCGATGACCGCAACGGCAAGCGCCGCACCCTCGACCGGGTCGGTGCCTGCGCCCAACTCGTCGAACAGCACCAGATCGCCCTGACCGCAGCAATCCATGATGGACACAATGGTTTTCATGTGTGCGGAGAACGTGGACAGCGACTGTTCAATGCTCTGCTCGTCGCCAATATCGGCATACACATGCTCAAATAGCGCGATTTCAGACTGCTCGTTTGCCGGAATATGCAGGCCGGAGGCCGCCATCAGCGACAACAGGCCCAGCGTTTTAAGCGATACCGTCTTGCCGCCCGTGTTCGGGCCGGTAATAACCAGCGTATCATATTCCCCACCGATGGCGATATCAATCGGTACTGCCTTGTCCTTATCCAGCAGCGGATGACGTGCGCGCAGCAAACGGCAGCGGCCGTTCCCCTCCGCGAGCACAGGCGCGGCAGCATTCATCTCAAACGACAGCTTGGCGCGCGCAAAGACAAAGTCGAGCGATACCAGTGCGTCAAAGTCCTGCTCGATCGCGTTTTTGTAGCCCGCAACTTCATTGGACAACTCCGCGAGAATACGCTCGATCTCGGCTTCCTCGCGGCCCTCCAGCACCTTGATCTGGTTGTTGATCTCCACCACCTGCTGCGGCTCGACGAACACGGTCGCGCCCGTGGATGAAGTATCATGCACAAGGCCCGGAATATCGCCGCGATGCTCGGCCTTAACGGGCACAACGAAACGCCCGTTTCGCTGGGTGACAATGGTTTCCTGCAAATATTTCGACCGCTCCCCCGAAATCAAGCGGTTGAGCGTTTCGCGCACCTTGCCCGAAATGCGCCGCAGTTCGCGGCGGATGGACAGCAGTTCAGGAGAGGCGCCGTCCGCGATCTCCTCCTCGGACACGATCGCGGTCGTAATCGCTTCTTCCAGCGCGCGGTTGCCGGACAGCAGACCGAAAATTGGTGTCAGCGCGGTCTTTTCCTCCTGCTCCGCGTCGTACACCAGCGCACGGCGCGCGGTTTGCAACAGGCTTGCCACATCCAACAATTCGCGCGGATTCAGTGTGCCGCCACGGTCGGCGCGCTGCAAAATCGCACCCACTGCACGGATGCCGCCAAACGACGGGCTGCCGTGCCGGATCATGCGGTTTTTCGCGTCCGTGGTCTGATCCATCCAGACCTGCGCCTGCTCATGGTCATCGAGCGGGCGCAACGCACGGCATTTCGCCTTCGCCGCATCCGATGCAGCCTGCGCGGCCAACCGCTCGAGAATTTCATAATATTCCAGTGTTTTTAAGGATTTTTCGCCTAAACGATTCATCTCAAACTCCCAAAATACAAATTATAATGCGATAGATTTATAAAATTGCAAACTGTCAAAGCCACGACCGAGATGGTACTGCACATAACGCTCACCCAACCGGCAGAACTGCTCTTTTGCTGCGCCGGACAGTGCAAAAGCGTACACTTTCTGCGGCTCAGCTGACAGCGCATGCAGAATCGCGCGCAGCGTACCGTCCGCAAGGCGTTCATACCCGCCGACGCGCGCGGCACACTTGTCATCCGCCGCTGTGCCCGCACGCACGGAAAAGCATACCGGCGGCTGCGTGATCGGCTGCCCGCACACGCCGCACTCGGTAAAGTCAGGAGCGTAGCCGCTCTCCGCGAGTACGCGCCACTCTAGCGCGGCTTTGACCAGCGCCGGGTCGCGTTTTTTCCCTTCCAGCGCATACAGCGCATGCAGCAGCAGGCGGCATATCGCCGGGCTGTCCTCGTCCGGTCCGGTCACCGCACCGGCGAGTTCCGCCAGATAGCACGCCAGCGCGTACCGCTCGATATCCTCGGCAAGCGAGAAAAACGAATGCACCAGATCAGCGTCCCGCAAAGCATATTTCCCGCCCCGCTCACTCAGGATCAGCTCGGAAAAGCAAAACTGCCGCGCGGCAGGGTTTTGCTTTTTGCCCCGCCGTGCATTTTTGTATAAGATCTCACTTTTGCGGCCGTATTCGGTCAGCACGGTCAGATAGCGGTCAAAGTCACCGAAATCCACCTCGCGCAGGATGAGCGCGCGCAGTCTGACCTCTGCCATTTATTGATCCTCGTAGCCGAAATTGCGCATCTGGTACTGATTGTTGCGCCAGCCTTCCTTGACCTTGACCCACAGCTCAAGAAACACCTTGGCATCCAGCATACGCTCGATATCTGCGCGCGCCTGCCGTCCGATCTCTTTGAGCATAGCACCCTGTTTGCCGATGATGATGCCCTTGTGACTGTTCTTTTCACAGTAAATAACAGCGTTAATTTCGATCAAACCGTCCTCGCGCTCGTGCCAGCGCTCAATGCCGACGGCAACACCGTGCGGCACTTCGCGGTCTAACAGTCGCAGCATCTTTTCGCGCACGATCTCGGCCACAAGCTGACGCTCGGGCTGGTCGGACACCATATCCTCCGGGAAGAGCTGCGGACCTTCGATAGCGTACTTGTCCACCTCGGACAGGAAATCATTCAGTCCCTCGCCTGTGCGCGCCGAAACCGGCACGACCGCATCAAACTCATGCGCCTCGGCATACTTGGCGATGACCGCGAGCAGTTCTTCTTTTTTCACCGTGTCGATCTTATTGATGACCAGAATGGACGGCATATGATGCTGCTTGATCTGTGCGATTAGGCTTTCTTCCGCCGGGCCGATGTTTGCAATCGGCTCGACCACCAGCGCCGCTACATCGACCTCAGACACGGTATCGATCACGACCTTGCACATATAGTCGCCCAGACGAGAGCGCGGCTTGTGCAGGCCGGGCGTATCCAGAAAGACATACTGTGTATCCCCACGGCTAAGCACACCCGTGATGCGGGTGCGCGTGGTCTGCGGCTTGCTGGAAACGATGGCAACTTTTTGCCCCACCAGTTTATTAGTCAGCGTGGATTTGCCGACATTTGGGCGGCCGACCACTGAGACGACCGCAGTTTTTGTAATCTTCGTCATTGTATTCTCCCATAATGAAATATAAACCAAAGCGCGACCGGTACAGTCACCAACAGCGCCATTGCCGCCCAAAGATGCATTAGCAAAAACTGTATTGCCACGACAAGCACACCTTTGGCGATAAAAATGCATACGCCAACCGCAGCGCACGCCACCGCGCACACAAACACGCCTGCCGCTGCGATATCCTTGGCATTGCGCACGAAACCGTCGTATCCGCTGGCCTGCCGGTCACACAGCCGCTCGATGGCGGTGTTCATCAGTTCAGCACCCATGGTCAGACCGAAGCAAATACAAAAAATCGCTGCATCTGTCGCACTCGCACGCCCTATCAGTGCAAAAATCGTCACATAAAACGCTGCGACCATGTGCACGCGGAAGTTGCGCTCCCCATGGATACACAGCCCCAACCCGCGCAGCGCATGCTGAAAGCTCTCATGCAGTTTTCGGATGTTCTTTCCCATATCAGTTCTCTCTGGTCAGGCCGAGGAAAGCGAGGTTGTCCTCTTCCTTGGCGCGCATCAGGCGCGTGTCCTCATCGTTCCGCTCATGATCGTAACCCAGCAGGTGCAGCACGGAATGCGTCGTCAGATAGCCGCACTCCCGCGCGGGCGAATGACCGAACTGCGCAGCCTGCTCGACCGCGCGCGTGTAGCACAAAATCATATCCCCCAGCATCACGCAGCCCGAGTCCGGTTCCGCTTCAAGATCTTCCTGCGCTGCGCCGTTCAGAAACTCGTACATCGGAAAAGACAGTACATCGGTCACAGCGTCTTTGTCCCGATATTCGGCGTTAAGCTGCCGAATGGCGTCGGCATCTACCACGGTCACGTCGATTTCCGCGTCAAACGGCACATTTTCGCTTTCCAACACGCGCAGCGCACAAGTTCGAATGAGTTCACCGATTGCCTGCTCGTCTTCCACCTGCGTTTCAAACCCAATGTTGATCTGATGGCTCATCGTTTCTCCCCTTTTCGGCGAAACGCCGGATGCTTGTTGTCCTGCGCTTTATTTCTGCCCTTTTTGCCTTCATAATCCGCATACGCCTTAACAATGCGCTGCACCAGTTCATGTCGCACGACGTCCTTTTCGGTCAGATAGCATTGTGCAATGCCCTCCACACCGTCCAGCACGCGCAGCGCTTCTTTCAACCCCGACTGCTTGCCGTCCGGCAGGTCGATCTGCGTGATATCGCCCGTGATGACCGCCTGTGAGCCGAATCCAAGACGGGTTAGGAACATTTTCATCTGCTCCGGGGTCGTGTTCTGCGCCTCGTCCAAAATAATGAAGCTGTCATCCAGCGTGCGACCGCGCATGTAGGCCAGCGGCGCTACCTCGATCGAGCCACGCTCCTGATATTTGGCGAAATTCTCCGCGCCAAGCATATCAAACAGGCCGTCGTACAGCGGGCGCAAATAGGGATCGACCTTACTTTGTAGATCGCCGGGCAAAAAGCCCAGTTTTTCACCCGCCTCGACCGCGGGGCGCGTCAAAATGATGCGGGATACCTGCTTGTCCCGGAACGCCGCGACCGCCGCGGCCACGGCAAGATACGTCTTGCCCGTGCCCGCAGGGCCGACGCCCATCACGATCGTATTTTTGCGGATGGCTTCCATATACCGTTTCTGGCCAAGCGTCTTTGCCTTGACCGGCTTGCCCTTGGCCGTGATGCACAGCACATCGCGGCTCATGGTGTGCACCTCGGCCTCGCGGCCGTCGCGCGCCAACCCAATGACATACTGCACGGTCTGCGTGCCGATCGCCTCGCCCAGCGCCGCCATGGAAACCAGCGCCTCCACGGTATGCGCGGCGATTTCTACGTCCTTTTCTTCGCCCGAAACCTTCAGCTCGGTTCCCCGACTGACAACCGACACGCCCAGCTCCCGCTCGATCAGCTTGATGTTTTCGTCAAACGCGCCGAAAACCGACATCAGAAGTTCGGTTCTCTCCACCTGTATTGTCTTTTCTATGGTTTGCACCTTGCTTTCCTTGTTCTCTTTCCGTCTGCCGCTGTGTGCTATGGCGCGGTCTCGTCCTCTGCCGGCGGCTGCTCGGGGATCGTACTGCTATCGACCGCCTCCACACCGATCTGCTCAACCGCGTGCACGGTCATCTCCAGCACCGCCGCGCCGTTCTGCTCAGTGAGCGTTTCGCTGTGCTCCGTGACCGAACCGTCCATATCAGAGGCAATTTGTTCCAATGCGCGGGACAGCATTTCGACCCGCAGATCTTCCACGGCAGCCACCTGCGGCTCGCGCTCATAAAACACATAGGTCTGCACAACCAGCGACACCGGGAACACCACGCTGTCCGACAGACGCAGCGTTCTGGTTTCTATTATTTTATCACAGGTGCCCCCGTCAATTCCACTCCCAATATATAAATTTAACCGATGATTTCCCAAAACCAGCGCATACTGCCGCCGCACTTTGCCGGTATACACCTTGCTTTCGGTTTCGAGCGCGCGCGCCGCCGTCACACGATGAACCGTATACGCCTCCACCTCGCCGCGCGCATGCGTCAGGCGATAGCCGCCCCCTTCGCGTGTCGGCGGCACCAGTCCGCTGATCAGTGTATCTCCTGTTTCGACTGCGTCACCCGCCTGCACCATCGGCTGCCCCTCAAGGGCCTGCACGCTTTTTATGACCCCCTCCCGTGCAGCCACGACCTTTACAATCGCATCCTGATCGATTTTCTCTTCCGGCGGTGTAACGCCGTAAGCCTCGATCGTCAGGCTGTTTCCCCGGATATTGAGTGATAAAAAGGTCATATTCGGCTGCATGCCGAACATGCTCCATCGAATGCTGCGGGTATCCAATTGGCTGATGCGCGCACCGATATGAACGCCCAGTTCGTCCAGCTGCTGCATCACCTCTGCTTCATCCAGTGCAGGGTCGATATGCACTTCGATCGACCAGATATTGGCGCACAGCACCCAGC
>DXDZ01000018.1 GCA_019115185.1 Candidatus Agathobaculum merdipullorum | reverse complement strand
GATCCCTCTGCGGGACGGCAGTCTGGTTCAGTCGTCGGTGGGTTCGGTACAGCGTGGTCAGGTCGGTGAACCGGGCGCGCTGCAAGGCGAGTTTGCTTCGGACAGTGAGATCGGCACCGTGGACGAAAACACGGAAAGCGGTATTTTTGGTACGCTGACCGACAGCTCGATCTATGACTCGCTGGAATCCGTTCCGGTGGCATCAGCGGATGAAATCGAGGTCGGCGATGCAGAAATTCTGACCAATGTCGAAGGGGACACGGTCAAAAAGTATTCTGTGCAGGTGGAAAAGATTTATCCGGAGGACGATGAGTATGGTCGCGGCATGATGCTGCGCGTGACCGACCCGGAGCTGCTGGAAAAGACGGGCGGTATCGTGCAGGGTATGTCGGGTTCGCCCGTTCTGCAAAACGGCAAGCTGATCGGTGCGGTGACCCATGTGCTGGTCAATGACCCGACCTGCGGCTATGCAATTGGTATTGAACGGATGATTGAGGAAATGGAAAACTAAGGAAGAAAGACACGCAATTTGTCGAATTTTGTCGAATGCTGTCGAGCGAAAAATACGCCGATTTTCGAGATTTTTCTTGAACAATTTGGGATTATATGGTAAATTAGTGACAAGAAAGAGAGACCATTATTTTTTCGGAAAGCTGGTATAGACAACATGGAACAGAAAATCCGGGTATTGCTCGCGGACGACGACAGCGAATTTTGCGCACGCGTGGCAGCGGCGCTCGAAAAAGCAGACGACATGGAACTGGTCGGAATGGCAGAGGATGGCGGAAAAGCCCTTGCGGCTGTGCAGGAACTGAAGCCGGATCTGCTCATCATTGATCTGGTGCTGCCGGTGATGGACGGCATTTCGGTCATCAGCCGACTGCACAGTCAGGAACAGAACAAACCGGCGGTGGTGGTGCTTTCCGCTTTTGCCAGCCCGCAGGCTGGCGCAGAGTGCACCGCTCTGGGCGTGGATATGTTTCTGCGCAAGCCGATGGAGGCCGAGCGGGTGTGCGAACGCATCCGTCTGTGGCGCGAGGGAAAGCAGGAGGCCGAACCGTCGGGGGAAGGCAAAGCGCTCGAGGTGCGCGTGACTGAGGTGATCCATCAGGTCGGCGTACCGGCGCATATCAAGGGCTATCAGTATCTGCGCGAGGCGATCATGATGGCGGTCAATGATATGGAAGCAGTGAGCGCGATTACCAAGGTGTTGTATCCTTCGATTGCGAAGAAGTTCAAAACCACCTCTTCGCGCGTCGAGCGGGCCATCCGCCACGCGATTGAAGTGGCATGGGATCGCGGCGATATCGAAACGCTGCAAAGCTATTTCGGCTATACGGTATCGGGCGTCAAAGGAAAACCAACCAATTCCGAATTCATCTCGATGATTGCCGACCGGCTGCGGCTGCAAATGCGGTTCGGCGCGTAAAACACAAACGAGCAGGGGACGGGGCGAAATGCTCCGTCCCTTATTTTGTCTGGAAATATCCGCAGTTATAGGATATAATAAAACTGAACAGAAATTTGTAGAAAAATGAGGATTGTTTGCATGAAAATCATGGTGATCGATGGCAACAGCATTTTGAACCGCGCGTTTTACGGTGTGCGGCAGCTTTCCAACCATGAGGGCCTGCCGACCAATGCGGTTTATGGCTTTCTTGCCACACTTTTCAAATTGCAGGACGATGAAAAGCCGGATCGCACGGTCGTTTGTTTTGATGTGCGCGAAAAGACCTTCCGGCATGTGAAATTTGACTCCTATAAGGCGACGCGCAAGGGCATGCCGGATGAATTGGCCGTGCAGCTGCCTGTGGTCAAAGATGTGCTCGATGCGATGGGACTGACGCGCTGCGAGCTGCCCGGCTACGAGGCGGACGATCTGATCGGCACGATCAGCCGCCGCGCAAACGAGCACGGTGACAGCTGTGTTGTCGTCACGGGCGACCGCGACAGCTTGCAGCTGGTCGGAGGCGGTACGACCGTACGGTTGGTGACGACTAAAATGGGTCAGACCACCTATGACAGCTATGATACCGAGAAGTTCCGCGAAAAATACGGATTTGACCCGATTTACCTGATTGATCTCAAGGCGCTGATGGGCGACTCTTCGGACAACATCCCGGGCGTGCCGGGCATCGGGGAAAAGACCGCAATGCAGCTGCTGCACGATTTCGGTTCGCTGGATGGTGTGTATCAGCATTTGGACGACCCGCGCATCAAAAAGGGTGCGCGCACCAAGCTGGAAGCGGGCGAGCAGTCCGCTAAGGACAGTTATTGGCTGGCGACCATCGACCGGAATGCGCCGCTCGAGCTGGATGTGGAGCATCTACCTGAGGCCAAGCCGGACGAGCAGGCGCTGTATGACCTGTTGACGCGGTTGGAGTTTAAGAATTTCATCAAGCGGTTGGATTTGAGCGGCGAACAGGCTGCGCCGCGCCTGCCTGAAGTGCAGGTGCAGCCGGTGCGGACGGCGGCAGAGGGCTTTGCGCTACTCGACGCGCTGACCGCGTCCGACCGTGTGTTTGCGGTGCTGAGCGAGACGCTGCGCGCCGCCTGCTTGTTGGATGGTGACACCGCATCCGTGCTGTTTGCGGATGATTTTGCGGAAAACGAGTGGGGCAACCTGCTGCGACGCCTGTTTGACGGCTCGATCGAGCTTGTGCTGCACGACGCAAAGCCGGTTGCGGCGGCGCTGCTGGCGCGCGGGATACAGCCGGACGGCATCCGGTTTGACACCTGCATTGCAGCCTACGTGATCGACCCGACGCAGTCGGGATACGATCTGCCGCGCGTCGCGCTGGCGTACTGCAACACCGAATTGCCCGTCCTCGATCTGGATGATCCGGCGGCGGTGTCGCCGCTCGGCGGGCAGGAACAGACTGCGGCGGCGTGTGCGCAGCACGCGGCGGCCATTCGTGCGATCTATACCGAAACCGCCGAGCAGATTGAGCAGCTTGGCATGCGCAAGTTATATTACGAAATTGAACTGCCGCTTTTGCGCGTGCTGGCGGAGATGGAAGTGCTCGGCTGCGCGGTCGAGCCGGACGCGCTGCGGGCTTTCGGGGACAAGCTGGATGCGCGCATTCGGGAGCTGACCCAGCAGATCTATCATGACGCGGACGGCGAGTTCAACATCAACAGTCCCAAGCAGCTGGGCGAGGTACTATTTGAAAAACTGCATCTGCCTGCGCCGAAAAAGACCAAGACCGGTTACTCCACCAACGTGGAGGTGCTCGAGCGTATCTCGGACGATCACCCGATCGTGCCGCGCATTCTGGAATACCGGCAGCTGAGCAAGCTCAAAAGCACCTATGTCGAGGGACTGCTCAAGGTCATCAGCCCTAAGGATGGCCGCATCCACACGCATTTCCAGCAGACGGTCACGGCGACCGGCCGCTTGTCTTCGACCGACCCGAATTTGCAGAATATCCCGGTGCGTACCGAGCTGGGGCGCGAACTGCGCCGCATGTTCGTTGCGCCGGATGACGACCATGTGCTGATCGACGCGGACTATTCGCAGATCGAGCTGCGTGTGCTGGCGCATATCTCGCAGGATGAGCATATGATTGAAGCGTTCCGCTCGGGACAGGATATCCATGCCGCGACCGCAGCCAAGGTCTACCATGTGCCGCTTGAGGAGGTCACACCGCAGATGCGTTCCTCGTGTAAGGCGGTCAATTTTGGCATTGTGTACGGCATTTCGGATTTCTCGCTGGCGCAGGATATCGGCGTGACCCGCAAAGAGGCGGGCGAGTTCATCCGCACCTATCTGGCAACCTATCCGGGTGTTGCAAAGTATATGGATGAGATCAAGGAAAGCGCCAGAGAAAACGGCTATGTGACCACCTTGTTCGGTCGCCGCCGCGCGCTGCCGGAACTCAAAAGCCGCAATTTCAACATTCGCTCGTTCGGTGAGCGCGTGGCGATGAACACGCCCATTCAGGGCACAGCGGCGGACATCATCAAGATTGCGATGGTGCGCGTGCGTGATCGTTTGCTGCGCGAGGGATTGGAAAGCCGCCTGATTTTGCAGGTGCATGACGAGCTGATCCTCGAAGCGCCCAAATCCGAGCAGGAGGCTGCGATGCAGCTGCTGCGCGAGGAAATGGAGGCGGCGTTCCCGATGGATGCACCGCTGGTGGCGGAAGCCAAGGCGGGGCACAGCTGGTATGACACAAAATAAATTCGTTGGAACCATATAGGGAGCAAAACTATGGACAATATCATTTTCATCTGCACGGGCAACACCTGTCGCTCTCCGATGGCGGAAGGCTTGTTCCGTGCGCACGGTGGCGAAGAGCAGACTGGTCTGACGGCTGCTTCCGCCGGACTGTTCACGCAGGACGGTGTGCTTGCATCAGAAAATGCGATTACAGCGGCAAAAGAGCTGGGCGCAGACATTTCCGCGCACCGCTCGCGCATGTTGACGCCTGAAATGGCCCAAAACGCGCGTTATCTGGTTTGCATGACGGGCGCGCATTACGATCGCTTGTGCGAGATGTTCCCGGACTGCGCGGACAAGGTGTTCACGTTGCTGCCGACGGACATTTCCGACCCGTTCGGCGGCGATCTGGAAACCTACCGCCGTGCGGCGGCGCAGATCGATGAAGGCGTGCGCAGCATCATCGGGAGACTGGGCGCATGACGGTTGTGCCGATGGCAGAGCGTCATCTGGCGGCGCTCGCGGAAATCGAAAAGGCCTGCTTTCATGCGCCGTGGAGCGAAGCCATGCTGCGGGAAGAGCTTGGCAAGGGCATCTTTCTGGTGGCCGAGCGGGACGGGCAGGCAATCGGCTATGTCGGCTGCCAGACCGTGCTCGATGAGGGATACATCACGAATGTTGCGGTGTCGTCCGACTGCCGGCGGCAGGGTGTCGGTCGCGCGCTGATTGCGGAGCTAGTACAGCGCGCCCGCGCACAAGGGCTGTCCTTTGTGACGCTGGAAGCGCGCGCTTCCAATGCGCCTGCGATTGCGCTTTACGAAGGCGCGGGCTTTGTTCGCGTCGGGGTGCGCAAAAACTTCTATACCGCACCGACCGAGGACGCGGTGCTGATGACGCTGTTTCTGAAGGAGTGACATGCATGGAAATCCGGTTTGTCGATGCAGAAAACGTTGATTTGCTGGCGTTGGTGCAGCAGCTTGACGAGTATTATTTTCAGGTTGTCGGTGAGGTGCATCGCCGCTATGCGAAATACAACGACCCACACCTGCTGGATGCCCGCATGGTGGCGTATCAGGATGGAAAACCTGCGGGCTGCGGCGCATGGAAGAAGATCGACGAGCAGACCGCCGAGATCAAGCGTATTTTTGTCGCGCCGGATTGCCGGCGGCAGGGCGTTGCCAGTGCGCTGATTCGCGCGCTCGAGCAGGATGCCGCGGCGCACGGCTACACGCGCGCGATTTTGGAAACCGCGCGCACAACGGACGATTCGGCGGCGCTGTATCACAAGATGGGTTACCAAGAGATTGCGTATTACGGCAGTCCGGCGGGCGCGGAAAACTGCCGGTGCTTCGAAAAAATGCTTGTGCACAAGCAAAATACTAAGGAGGACGAAGCGTGACTGTGTTTTTGGCTCTTTGTCTTATCGGAACGGTGCTGTGCGTTTGTTCATTTTGCCATGCGCTATGCGATGCAATGCGTGCAGTGCAGGGCGGTGGCGATCCGAAAGGGCAAGCCGTCCGTCTGCAAGTCAGCTTGTGCGGCGCGTTGCTGCTGCCGGTGGCGGCGGTGATTCGGGCGCTGCTTTTTGTGACATATTCTTTTTGACAGGTGGTTATACACACATGAGAATTTTGGCGATTGAGTCCTCGTGCGATGAGACGGCGGCGGCCGTCATCGAGGACGGACGGACTATTCTTTCCAGCGTGGTGGACACGCAGATCGAAACGCACGCGCTGTACGGCGGCGTGGTGCCGGAGATTGCATCGCGCCGCCACATGGAAGCAGTCGTGCGCGTGACCGAGCAGGCACTGGCGGATGCAAAAATGGACAAGCACGAGGTGGATGCGGTCGCGGCGACCTGTGCGCCGGGTTTGATCGGTGCGCTGCTGGTGGGGGCGAACTTTGGTAAGTCGCTGGCTTATGCCATGCACAAGCCGTTTATCCCGGTGCATCATATCCGCGGGCATATCGCGGCGACTTATCTGGCGTATCCCGAACTCAAGCCGCCGTTCCTGACGCTGATTGCGTCGGGCGGACACAGTGAGATCGTGATGGTGCGCGATTATACGGATTTTGAAATCCTCGGCGGCACGCGGGATGATGCGGCGGGCGAGGCATTTGACAAGGTCGCGCGCGTTTTGGGCGTGGGCTATCCGGGCGGGCCGAAAATCGATAAGCTCGCACAGGAGGGTGACCCCAAACGATATAAATTACCGGATTCGCACATCAAGGACGCGCCGCTCGACTTTTCTTTCTCGGGCCTCAAGACGGCGGTCATCAATCTGGCGCATAACGCGGAGCAGAAAGGTGAGGAGATCGACAAAAACGATCTGGCGGCTTCGTTTTGTGCGGCAGTCGTGCGGACACTTGTACCACGGCTCGAGCAGGCGGTGCAGCAGACGCACGCGCGGCGCGTGGTCTGCGCCGGGGGCGTTGCGGCAAATTCCTTTCTGCGCGCGGCGCTCAGTGAGATGGCAAAACGCACGCATACGCAGCTGTATCTGCCGCCGCTGAACCTGTGCGGGGACAATGCTGCGATGATCGGCAGTCAGGCGTATTTTGAGTATCTTGCAGGCAACACGGGTACGACCCTGCAAAATGCATTCGCCACTGCGGAGATCGGCGAGAATATTTGTGAAAAGCGATAGGGGAAAAGGGCTTTTCAAAAGAGTGGGAATGCTGTAAAATAGAAGTGGTTTTTGCGCTGCAAAAGCCACTTCTGTTTTGTTTTTGGGCACGGTGCGTTTTTCGCGCCGTGGAGAAGGCTGTGGAAGCCGCAACCACCCGCCGTGCAGCGGCGGGGCGCGGCGCACGCAAAATGCGTCACGTGTGGGATATAAAGGAGCGGAGGAAAAACACAAATGGGTATGACAATTGCGCAAAAGATACTCAAGGCGCATCTGGTGGACGGCGAGATGGTACAGGGGCAGGAAATCGGCCTCAAGATCGACCAGACGCTGACGCAGGATGCGACCGGTACGATGGCCTATCTGCAGTTTGAGGCGATGGGTGTCGATCAGGTCAAGACCGAGCGGTCGGTTGCTTACATTGACCATAATACCCTGCAATCCGGCTTTGAAAACGCGGATGACCACAAATATATCGGTTCGGTTGCAAAAAAACATGGCATTTATTATTCCAAGGCGGGCAACGGTATCTGCCATCAAGTGCATCTGGAGCGTTTCGGCGCACCGGGTAAGACCCTGATCGGCTCGGACAGCCACACCCCGACCGGCGGCGGTATCGGCATGCTGGCGTTCGGCGCGGGCGGTCTGGACGTTGCGGTCGCAATGGGTGGCGGCGCGTATTACATCCCGATGCCCAAGATGGTGCGCGTCAATCTGACGGGCAAGCTGTCGCCGTGGGTGTCGGCGAAGGACGTTATTCTCGATGTGCTGCGCCAGATGACCGTCAAGGGCGGCGTCGGCAAGATCGTTGAGTACGCGGGCGAGGGCGTCAAAACCCTGTCCGTACCCGAGCGTGCGACGATCACCAACATGGGCGCAGAACTCGGCGCGACGACTTCGATTTTCCCGTCTGACGAGGAGACGAAGAAGTTCCTTGAAGCGCAGGGCCGCGGCGACGTATGGGTGGAGCTGTCCTCCGATCCGGATGCGGTTTACGACGAGGAATACACGGTCGATCTGTCGGCGCTTGAGCCGCTGGCCGCGATGCCGCACATGCCGGACAACGTCAAAAAAGTGTCCGAAATCGGCAATATCAAGATCAATCAGTGCTGCATCGGTTCGTGCACCAACTCTTCCTATTACGATATGATGAAGGTTGCAGCGATCCTGAAGGGCAAGACCGTACATCCGGATGTTTCGCTGACCATCAGCCCGGGTTCCAAGCAGGTGTTCAACATGCTCGCGCAGAACGGCGCGCTGGCGGATATCATTTCGGCGGGCGCGCGCATTCTGGAATGCGCTTGCGGCCCCTGCATCGGCATGGGCCAGTCGCCGGAGTCCGCGGGTGTCAGCCTTCGTACCTTTAACCGCAACTTTGAGGGCCGCTCCGGCACGCAGGATGCGCAGATCTATCTGGTGTCGCCCGAGGTTGCGGCGGCGAGCGCGCTGGCCGGTGTGCTGACCGATCCGCGCACGCTGGGCGAGATGCCGGAAATCGAGATGCCCGAGCACTTTGTCATCAATGACAACCTGATTGTCAAGCCGGCGGAAAATCCGGACGAGGTGGAGGTCGTGCGCGGCCCCAATATCAAGCCGTTTCCGCTGGGCAAGGCGCTGGAGGCGAGCTACACGGGCAAGGTCGTGCTCAAGGCCGAGGATAACATCACGACCGACCACATCCTGCCTGCGGGTGCAAAGCTGCTGCCGTATCGCTCGAATGTGCCGTACTATTCTAACTACTGCTTTATCAACGTCGATCCCGAATTCCCGGCACGATGCAAGGAGCAGGGCGGCGGCATCATCGTGGGCGGCGCAAATTACGGTCAGGGCTCGTCGCGTGAGCACGCGGCGCTCGTTCCGCTGTATCTGGGTGTCAAGGCGGTGCTGTGCAAGTCGTTCGCACGCATTCACAAGGCCAATCTGGTCAACTCCGGCATTCTGCCGCTGACCTTTGCAAATCCGGCAGATTATGATGAAATCAGCCTGCTTGACGAGATTTCGCTGCCGAATGTGCTGGAAGAAGTGAAAAACGGCCAGCAGGTCACTATTGTTTGCGGCGGCAAAACCTTCAAGGCGGACTGCGATGTGTCCGACCGTCAGCGCGGCGCGCTGCTCGCGGGCGGCACGCTCAATTATGCCCGTCAGAATGTAAAGTAACTGTATGTGTCAGAGGGGGCCGCAGGGCTCTCTCTGACCTGCTTTCTTGACAGAACATAGAATTCTTGTTAAAATAATATCAATTCAATAGGAGGACATTCCCATGTCTATCGACCAGTCCATTTTGGAGAAGTTTGAAGCGGTCGTCGAAAGCCAGCGCAAGCGCATTGCGGATATGAAGGCACAGGACGACTTTATTGATTATTCTAAGCTCGACAAGCTCATCATCGGTGTGTGCGGCGGCGACGGCATCGGCCCGATGATTACCGGCATGGCGCAGCACGCGCTCGAAGTGCTGCTGGCCGATAAGGTCAAGGCGGGCAAGGTAGAGTTCCGCGTGATCGATGGCCTGACCATCGAGCGCCGCGCCGAACTTGGCTGTGCGATTCCGCCCGATGTGATGGAAGAACTCAAGCAGTGCCATGTGATTCTCAAGGGGCCGACCACGACCCCGCGCAAGGGCGATCCGTGGCCGAACGTAGAATCTGCAAACGTAGCAATGCGCAAAGCGCTTGACCTGTTTGCCAACGTGCGCCCGGTTAAGGTGCCTGAGCTTGGCATCGACTGGACGTTCTACCGCGAGAATACTGAGGGCGGCTACGCGGTCGGCTCTCAGGGTATGCAGATCGACGACGATCTGTTCATCGACTTTACGGTTGCGACTTCGCAGGGTTGCGAACGCATTGCGCGCTTGGCGTTTGATTATGCACGCAAGACCGGCAAGAACCGTGTTTCCTGCGTGACCAAGGCGAATATTATCAAGACGACGGACGGCAAGTTCCTCGACACCTGCCAGAAGGTGGCGAAGGAATACCCGGAGGTCGAGTTTGACGACTGGTACATTGATATCATGACCGCGAAGCTGCTCGACGACAAGCGTCGCCGCGACTTCAAGGTTGTTGTGCTGCCCAACTTGTACGGCGATATCATCACCGACGAGGCAGCAGAGATTCAGGGCGGCGTCGGCACCGCAGGCTCGGCCAACATCGGCAAGCGCTATGCGATGTTCGAGGCGATTCACGGCTCTGCGCCGCGCATGGTGCAGGAAGGCCGCGCGAAATACGCGGATCCGTCGTCTGTGCTGCGCGCATCGGTGATGCTGCTCGAGCATATCGGTGAGGTCGAGCTGGCGAAAAAGCTCGACCGTGCACTGGACATCTGCATGTTTGAGGAGAAAAAAGTGGTCGTTACCGGCCGCGATACCGGCGCCACGGCGCAGGAGTTTACGGATTACGTGCTCGATACCATCGCGGGACTGTAATCAATAAAATATTCCAATGAAGGAAGAAGGAGAGAGCCTGTGGAACGAAAGCAAGAGGTTTCCAAAGCGGTCATTCAGCGGCTGCCGCGCTATTACCGGAATATCTGTGAACTGAAGGCTGAAGGTGTACAGCGCATCTCTTCACGCGCGCTGGCGGAGCGGATGGGCTTGACGGCCTCGCAGATTCGGCAGGATTTTAACTGCTTTGGCGGCTTCGGGCAGCAGGGTTATGGCTATAATATCGACAAACTGATGGAGGAATTGGGCTCCATTCTCGGCTTGCGCTCCGGTCGCACGGCAATTTTGCTGGGTGCGGGCAACTTGGGCCGCGCGTTGCTCAATAACTTTGATTTTAGCGCAAGCGGATTTCAGCTCTTGTGCGCATTTGACGCGAATCCCGAACTCAAGGGGAAGGAATATGGCGGTTATTCGGTGCGCAGCAGCGATGATCTGCCGTCGTATATTGCGGCGCACAAGCCGGATGTGGCGGTGCTCACAATTCCGCGAAGTAACGCGCCGGACATTGCGCGGGAGTTGGTCGATCAGGGCATTCGCGGTCTGTGGAATTTCACGGGCGAGGATCTGCATCTGGGCGGTCTGGGTGTGCCGGTGGAAAATGTCCATCTGTCCGACAGTTTGATGACACTGTGCCATTTGGTCAGCGCAACAGAGGAATAAAAAAAGAAACGGCCTGCGGGCCGTTTCTTTTTTGTCGATTTACATTTTGTCAAGGAGATAGGGCGTGGTCTGATAGACATAGTAGTTGACCCAGTTGGTGTAAAACAGATGTGCGTGCGCTTTCCACGTGACGAGAATCTCGTCATCCGGGTCGTCGTTGCGGAAATAGTGGGCCGGTACATCGGGATTCAGCCCCTTAGCCAAATCGCGTTCATACTCGCGTTTGAGTGTATCGGAATCATATTCGCCATGTCCGAGTACAAAAATCTGACGGCCGTTCATGGCTTCTACAATGTATACGCCCGCTTCGTTGGATTCAGCCAGCAGGCGAAGTCGATCGTCTCTGCGGATATCCTCAGCGCGCACCTCGGTATGCCGCGAATGGGGAGCGCAAAACACATCGTCAAACCCGCGCAGCAGTGGTTCTTTTGGGAAAAGCACATGATGGCGGAAAATGCCTGACATTTTGCGAGGAAGCGGATACTTGGGGATACCGTAGTGGTGGTACAGGCCGGCTTGCGCACCCCAGCAGATATGTAGAGTGGAGTGGACATGCGTCTTGCTCCAGTCCATGATCTCGACCAATTCATCCCAATATTCCACATCTTCAAACGGCATGTTCTCTACCGGTGCACCGGTGATGATAAAGCCGTCGTATTTCTGATCGCGGATATCGTCAAAGGTTTTGTAGAAGGTGAGGAGATGGTCCTCCGGAGTGTTTTTGGAATGATACGTTTTGGTTTGGATCAGATCAACTTCAATTTGGATCGGTGTGTTGGAAAGACAGCGTAAAATCTGCGTTTCCGTAATGATCTTCAGCGGCATCAGATTGAGTAGTGCGATGCGCAGCGGTCGAATATCCTGTGTGGTCGCGCGATGCTCGGTCATGACGAAAATGTTTTCGCTTTCCAATATGGCGCGCGCGGGCAGACTGTCGGCTATTTTAATTGGCAAGCCGACCCCTCCTTTTTATGAAATAGCGTTATAATGTTTTATTATAGCAGAAAGCAAAATGAACCACAAGTCACAAAAGTAAAAATACAGTAAAAAACAGTTGACAAAAGTCAAAAAGGGAGGTATACTATACAAATATCATATGGAGACTGTCAAATTGAGAGCAAACAAAAAGTTGAAAAAATTTCTTGACAAATGCTTCTCGGTTTGATATAATAAATAGGCTGCTTCGGAAAGAAGCGGCGCGGGTCGAAAAAAGTTTGAAAAACTTGAAAAAAAGTTCTTGACAAACTGAAAACGATCTGATATACTGAATAAGCTGTCACCGAG
>DXDZ01000017.1 GCA_019115185.1 Candidatus Agathobaculum merdipullorum | reverse complement strand
GGCATTGAAGATGATAACAAAGAAAATTTTTTCAATCGAAAAAATTTATTTTGATTATTCAATTTTGCAAAACTGAATACCTCAAAATCAGAAAGAGAGCGGCCAAGCACTTTGAGGGATTGGCCGCCTTGTCCACCCATCCAGCGGGACAGCGGGCGGAGGTCAAGGCCGGGTGTAAACCCGTTCATTTCAGCCTTGACGGTTGCCCGTTGTCCTGCTACTTTTCCGGGAGTGTGGCCACAACTTCGGGACACTTTGTCCACAAGTTGGAGCGTAGGACGAGGAACTGGGGCTTTCATATACGCCCTGTCTGCTGATGAGTCCAGACCTGCGCTTGCGGCTCCACGCCACGCAAGCACAGCCCTGTTTTCTTGCCGCTTCAAATCTTGCCGCTTCAAATGCCCTTGCCCTCCCCGGCGGCAACGGCATTTTCACGACAACGCCGACAGAGCGTATAACACACTACACTTTGCTTCGCAAAGTCGTGTGCCAAATGGGGGCGTTGCCCCCTTTGGAAACCCCCACAAGAAAAGGCGATATGCTACCCCTCCACGGGGCGCATACCGCCTTTTCTTGTTATCCAGCCCTCCGGCTGTATCGGTTGAGCAAAAGTCAGCGTGGGAATGGTGTGGTATCTTTATCTAAGTGAAACCCCTGTTTCCCATTTGGAAACGGCTTTATCGCTGACGCATAGCTTTTCAGCCAGCTGCGCCTGTGTCAGATGTTTTGCTTCGCGCAGATGCTTGATAACTGCGCCGGTAATATAATGATTCATATTAAGTTCTCTCCTCTCATACAGCAGAATACCATGACTTTTACTGCGAGGCAACCTACGCTGCGTAGAGTAGGCGGATGGGAAGGGAAGACAACACAAGCGGCGGCACATTTTGTGCCGCCGCTTTGTTTGTGTTATGCGTATTTACTTAAAATACTTTACGCCGTTCTCGAAGATCGGCTGGTACTTTTCACCATAGATGTTGCGGCCAACGAACGGGCTGTAGCGTTCGGTATGGCCCATCTTGCCGAGTACACGGCCATCAGGGGAGGTGATACCCTCGATCGCGCACATCGAGCCGTTCGGGTTCCAATCGATATCCATAGACGGATTTCCGGCAAGGTCGGTGTACTGGAAGGCAATTTGTCCGTTTTTGGCCAGATCGTCAATGACATGCTGCGGCGCAACGAAGCGGCCTTCACCATGGGAAATGGCGATCGAGTGCAGGTCACCTACATTGCAGGAGGACAGCCACGGGCTCTTGACCGACGCAACGCGCGTGGTCACATAGCGGCTCTGATGACGGCCAATCAGGTTGAAAGTCAACGTCGGATCGTTGCCGGTCATCTCGTCACGGATCTCGCCGTAGGGCACAAGACCCAGCTTGATCAGCGCCTGGAAGCCGTTGCAGATACCGAGCATCAAGCCGTCACGCTTCTGGAGCAGCTCATGGATGGCATCCTTGATGCCGGGGCCGCGCAGGAACGAAGCAATGAACTTACCCGAGCCGTCCGGCTCGTCACCGCCCGAGAAGCCGCCCGGCACAATGACCATCTGGGCTTTGCGGATGGCACTCTCCAGTTGTTCCGCGCTTTGTGCAAGGGCGTCGGCAGAGTAATTGCGCACGACGATGATTTCCGCTGTGCCGCCGGCGTTTTCTACCGCGCGAGCGGTATCGTATTCACAGTTGGTGCCCGGGAACACCGGAATGACAGCCAAGGGCTTTGCCGATTTGACAGCGGGCACCTTGGTGCTGCGCTCGGTGTAAGAAACTGTGGTCAAGTGTTCGTCAGAAGCCGCGGCCTTGGTCGGGAATACGCTTTCCAGACGGTTTTCAAAAGCACCTGTCAGCTCGTCCAGCGTGACCGACTCGCCCGCAACGGTGATCTTTTCATCTGCGGTCGTGCGACCAACCAGCCAGTAAGCGGGCAGCTCTTCCGCCGCTTCGATCAGGATACCGCCGAAGTTTTTGAGATACAGCGCTTCGGTCGGGAAAGAGTCGTCAAACGCGAAGCCGATCTTGTTGCCGAGTGACATTTTGCACACGCCCTCGGCAATGCCGCCGACCGATACAGCCCAGGCAGATACGGCCTTGCCGGACGCAATGAGGTTTGCAACCTCGCTCCAGACGTGCTTCATGGTCTGGTAATCGGCGGAGCCATCTTGGAAGTACGGTGCATCAAAGAAGTAAACCGGATGATCTGCTGCCTTGAACTCAGGAGAAATCAGGCGGGACGCATCCTGCGGAGCGATTGCGAAGGAGACAAGCGTCGGCGGGACGTCCATATCGTCAAACGAACCGCTCATTGAATCCTTGCCGCCGATTGCGCCGAGGCACAGTTCTTCCTGTGCAGTATACGCGCCGAGCAGGGCAGACAGCGGCTTGCCGAAGCGCTTGGGGTCCTTGCCCAGACGTTCAAAATATTCCTGGAAGGTGAGGTACGCAGTCTCAAAGTCGCAGCCTGCCGCAACGAGCTTCGCCACGGACTCAATGACCGCAGCCGATGCACCGAGGAACGGATTCTGCTCGGTATAGTAGGGGTCAAAGCCGAACGCCATGACGGAAGCAGTCTCGCACTGGCCGTTCTGTGCAGGCATGGTTGCTGCCATGACCTGTGTCGGGGTCAACTGGTACTTGCCGCCGAACGGCATGAATACCGAGTTTGCGCCGATCGAGCCGTCAAACCGCTCGACCAAACCGCGTTCCAGACAAATACCGAGCGTCGAGGCATGGTTCAGCAGCTTTTCCTTCTCGGTTTTGCTTTCCGGCACACAGGTGATGGAGGGCGTGGGCAGGGAAGCGATCTCTGCGGTTACATGCTTTGCACAGCCGTTGGTGTTCAGGAAATCGCGCGAAACATCCACGATCATGTTGCCGTTCCACGTCATGCACAGGCGGTTCTTATCCGTAACTGTCGCCACGACAACCGCTTCGATATTCTCCTTGGCAGCGGCTGCGATGAATGCATCGGCATCCTTTGCGCGCACAACAACCGCCATGCGCTCCTGTGACTCGGAGATAGCAAGCTCGGTGCCGTCCAGACCGTCGTACTTCTTGGGAACGGCGTCCAGATTGATGTCCAGGCCGTCGGCCAGCTCGCCGATGGCAACCGATACGCCGCCCGCGCCGAAGTCGTTGCAGCGACGGATCATGCGGGTGACGTTGCCGTCACGGAACAGACGCTGGATTTTGCGTTCCTCGGGCGGATTGCCCTTTTGGACTTCGGCGCCGCAGGTCTCAAGCGATGCCTCAGTGTGCTTTTTGGAAGAACCGGTGGCGCCGCCGCAGCCGTCGCGGCCGGTCTTGCCGCCGAGCAGAATGACGATATCGCCGGGTTCAGGTACTTCACGGATGACGTTCTCGAGCGGTGCCGCGCCGACGACCGCGCCAATCTCCATACGCTTGGCGACATAACCCGGGTGATAGATCTCATGCACCAAACCGGTTGCAAGGCCGATCTGGTTGCCGTAGGACGAATAGCCTGCCGCCGCAGTCTGGCACAGCTTGCGCTGTGGCAGCTTGTGTTCGAGCGTCTCGGAGAGCGGCACAGTCGGGTCGCCCGCGCCGGTCACGCGCATTGCCTGATAGACATAGCTGCGGCCGGAAAGCGGGTCGCGGATCGCGCCGCCAAGGCAGGTCGCTGCGCCGCCGAACGGTTCGATCTCAGTAGGATGGTTATGCGTTTCGTTCTTGAACATCAGCAGCCAATCTTCATAATGGCCATTAACCAGCGCCTTGACCTTGATCGAGCAAGCGTTAATTTCCTCGGACTCGTCAATATTCTTGAGGTAGCCGCGCTTTTTCAGCACCTTTGCACCTGCGGTTGCAATATCCATGAGCGTCACAGGACGTTTGGATGCCTTTTCCTCGCCGTAGACCTCGACACGTGCTTTCAGATAACGGTCGAACGCATCCTGCACCATCGGGTCATCAATCTTGGTGCCGTCGATCTCGGTCAGGAAAGTGGTATGGCGGCAGTGGTCCGACCAGTAGGTGTCCACCATGCGCACTTCGGTGATGGTCGGGTCGCGCTTCTCTTCATCGCGGAAGTATGCTTGCAGGAATTTCAGATCATCCAGATCCATCGCAAGACCCATGCCGGTCAGCAGGTCGTTCAACGCCGACTCGTCCATGTGAATAAAGCCCGTAACAGATGCAACCGTTGTCGGAATGGCATAATCGACCTTGAGGGTTGCAGGCTTGTCCATGGAAGCCTCGCGCGCTTCGACGGGGTTGATCAAATAGCCGCGGATCTTGTCCATATCAGCATCCGACAGCGCACCTTCAAGTACATAGATTTTTGCCGCGGCAACTGCCGGACGCTCGCCGCCGGTCAGCAGCTGGATGCACTGCGCGCAGGAGTCCGCGCGCTGGTCGAACTGGCCGGGCAGCGGCTCGACTGCGAGCACGGTGTGAGCGCCCGACGGACGGGGGAAGTCCTCGTCGTAGCATACGTCCGCCATCGGCTCGGAAAAGACGATGCCCTTGGCTTTCTCATAGGCTTCAGGGGTCAGGCCCTCGCTATCATAGCGGCAAAGATACCGCACGTGGGTCAGGCTTTTGACCTCAAGCAGGTCGTGCAGACTGGAAAACAGGCTGCGTGCTTCGACATCAAAGCCGGGCTTTTTTTCGGAATAGCAACGATTGACGCTCATGTATCGTGTCCTCTCCTTCATTCGATAAAAGATATCTTTATTTTACCTGTTTCGCAGACATAAATCAATCGGTGAGGGCGACAAATTATCATAGCTTTGTACGATTTGTCTGTATCATTTGCGAGAAGCAGGCAAGAGACGCAGAGCCGCAAAAAGGGATTGAAAAAGTGGAAAAATGCGGTATAATGAAAGCAAAAGGGGAGCGGCTCCAGCTGCCGCTCCCCTGTATTCAAAAAAGCCGGCGGCGGCGCATGGCCGCGCAAAGCCCGCTTATCATCAAAATATGCCGTGCGCGGCTGCGCGGTCACAGGAGGAACAAGCATGGAAATCAAACTGTCGCCGTCCATTCTTTCGGCGGATTTTGCTAATCTGGCACGCGATATCAAAATAGCGACCGATGCAGGCGCGGAATATGTACATGTAGATGTGATGGACGGGCATTTTGTACCGAATATCACAATCGGCGCACCGGTTGTCAAATCGCTGCGCAAGGCAACGGATAAGGTGCTGGATGTGCATCTGATGATCTCTGAACCGGATCAGTATCTGGATGATTTTATCAAGGCGGGGTCGGATATCATCACCGTGCATTATGAGTCGAACGGTGACACGCTTGAGCAACTCAAGAAGATCCGTGCAGCCGGCGTCAAGGCCGCTTGCGTTATCAAGCCCAAAACGCCGGTGGAGGTGCTGTTCCCGCTGCTGCCGTACTGTGATATGGTGCTGATTATGACAGTAGAACCTGGCTTTGGCGGGCAGGGCTTTATTCCCGAGTGCATGGATAAGATTCGTGCGGTGCGCGCGGAAATTCAGAAACACGGCTATCCGTGCGAGCTGGAAATCGACGGTGGCGCGAAGCTCACCAATACAGCGGATATTGTTGCAGCAGGCGCAGATGTCATTGTTGCCGGTTCCGCAGTGTTTGGCGGCGATATTGCAGCCAATGTACGCGGGTTCCACAACGTATTTGCCGAAGGCGCTGCAAAAGCGCAATGGACAAAATGACAGAATGAATCAAAACAGACGGTTTCCGCCGTCCGCTTTTGTATGCAATTTGGGAGGATAGAAAAATGAATTACTTTATTTTTGATATTGACGGTACGCTGATCGATTCTGCGCCAGTGTATCTGCCTGCGCTTGGAAAGGCGCTGAATGAACATGGCTACACCCCGTCACCTGAGCAAATTCAGACTGCGTTTGGAATGACCGGTTGGCAGGGGCTCGCTTACTGCGGCGTGCCGGAAGAGCAATTTGATGCCGTGATGCACAGCTGGGAGGAAGAGGCATACCGTCATTTGGAGCGGGTAACGGTTTATGATGGGATTGCAGACACGCTGCGTGCGTTGAAAGAGGGCGGCAACAAGCTGGGGATTGCCACCTCACGCAATCGTTCGCAGTATACCAAAGGTGTAAAGCCGCTTGGGCTGAGTGCGTTTTTTGATGCCGTCGTTTGCTCTGACGATGTGGCGGACCCCAAACCTGCGCCAGACGAAGTGCTCGAATGTCTCAAGCAGATGGGAGGCAATGTGGAACAGGCCATTTTTATTGGAGACAGCGCATATGATATGCAATGTGCGCGTGCGGCCGGCGTGAAAAGCGGTGTAGCGCTTTGGGGGTGTCACGATCCGGAGAAAATGGAGGCTGACATTCGATTGGCACATCCCAGTGAAATCTTAAAGCTGATGAGCAAATAAAGAAGGGCCCGTCGCAAAATGGAAACATTTTGCGACGGGTTTTCTTCCGCCTAAAATAGTTAAAATAACGGGAAGTGCCGTAAAAAGAGCGAGTGTTGGCCTAAAATGAGTACAAACAACCAGACCCAGGCAGTC
>DXDZ01000016.1 GCA_019115185.1 Candidatus Agathobaculum merdipullorum | reverse complement strand
CGACCAGATAGCCATCCGCGAGCGACTTGGTCACCAGCTTTTGCGCGATGATGTACATAACCGCATAGCCATTGCCGATGATGGAATTCAGCTCACGGTCGAGCCGCGCCTGCACCATTTCGGGCAGCGGGTCGCCGTAAATACGCTTTGCCTTTTCGTAGCACATGTTACGCAGATCGTCCTCGCAGCCGTCAATGTGCGGCGGGTAGTTCTCCTTCGGCACAGGACGAATCACATCACACAAGTCCGCAATCATATTGGTGTTCTTGACCACGACCTCATACGCGCGATCCTCGCCAAGATAAGAAAACTCTTGGAGCATCTCGTCGGTTGACTTGAAGTACAGCGGCGCCTGATTGTCCGCGTCGCCAAAGCCCTGCCCCGCCATCAGGATGCGGCGGAAGGCTTCGTCTTCCGGCTCAAGGAAGTGCACATCACCGGTCGCACAGCAGGGCTTGCCCAGCTCGTCAGCCAGCCGCAAAATGTCCCGGTTCCAGTCGCGCAGCTGCTCGTCGTCCTTTGCCATGCCCTTAGCTACCATAAACTGGTTATTGCCGATCGGCTGGATTTCCAGATAATCATAGAAGGACGCCAGCCGCTTGAGCTCGTCCCACTCCGCACCATTGGTCAGCGCGCGGAACACTTCGCCCGCTTCACACGCTGAGCCGAAAATCAGCCCCTCGCGGTGGCGAATCAGCTCCGAGCGCGGCATGATCGGACGCTTGTTGTAATATTCAAGAAAGCTCTTGGAGATCAGCTGATATAGGTTTCTGAGTCCTGCCTGATTTTTCACCAGAATGATAAAATGATACCGCGGCAGGTTTTTCAACTTGTTCTTGCGGTCGGTCGTCGCGGCAAGAACCGGGTTGATATCTGCCGTCGTGACCGCGTGCAGCTCGTCCTTGAGCCGTGCGAGGAGCTTGACGAAAATGCGCCCCAACACGGCCGCATCCTCACTTGCGCGGTGATGTTCAAACGGGCCGACCGCCAATTCTTTTGCCAGGATGTTCAGCTTAAACTTATGCAGATGCGGCAGCATCAGACGGCTCATTTCCAGCGTGTCAATTGAGGTAAAATCCCGCTCGATTTGCAGCCGCTTGCAGGCTGTGCGCAAAAACCCCATATCAAAGCCCGCGTTGTGCGCGACAAGCGGATATTTACCCTCGCCCGCCCACGCAAGGAATTTCGATACCGCTTCGGCAAGCTCAGGCGCGTCCGCGACCGTCTCGTCCGAAATGCCGGTCAGCTTGGTGATTTCCTCGGGAATGGGCTTATGCGGGTTGACATAGGTCTGAAAGCTGTCCTGAATCGCGCCGTCCACCACGCGCACGGCTGCGATTTCGGTGATTTCCTCGATCGCCGGGTTGAGACCGGTCGTTTCCAGGTCAAAAACGATAAACGTGCCGGTCAGCGGTTCGGCCGACTTACCGCGCACGACCGACAGCGTATCCTCGTCATTGATGTAGTACGCTTCGATGCCGTAGATGATCTTCATGTCCCCGATGATGCTTTTCTGCTTGCCCTCCTGCGCGTGCAGCGCTTCGGGGAATGCCTGCGCCACGCCGTGGTCGGTAATCGCCATTGCGCGATGCCCCCACTGCGCCGCGCGGCACAGCAGCGCCGCGGTCGAGGTCATGCCATCCATCGCGCTCATATTGGTATGCAGATGCAGCTCGACGCGCTTCATGCCTTCGGCCTTGTCCTGCCGCACCGGCTTTTTCGCCTTAACGATACCGGTCGGCTCCAAAACCATCTCTTTCGCGTAGGAATCATACACCATCTTGCCCTGTACCGTGCAGTACAGACCGTTTTTGATTTTGGAAGCGGTGTCGCCCGCCTTATCCGCGGCAAGGAATTTAGAAACACGCACGGAATTGGTGCGATCGGTCATGTCAAAGGCGATTTTGACGTAGTCCTTGCCGGTTTTCTTGCTGTGGATGTCCTTGTTATCGGTGAAGAACACCTCACCCTGAATGGTGACCATATCATATGCCGCGATCGCCTCATTGACAGAGATGATCGGGTCCTGCATCAGCTTACCGAAAATCAAATCGTCCTCGCGCACCTTTTCCGTGCGCGGACGCTGATAGCCGGTATGCTCCTGCTTCGGCGCGGGACGCGGCTTTTTCGGCTTTGGCTCGGCGGGCGCTTCTGCTGCCGCCTGCTCGATCGCTTTTTGCAAAATCTCCTCGCGCTGCGGCGTGTCGGAGGCCGGCACGAAGTCGCAGACCTCCGCCCGCACGGCATGCACCGGACAGGGCGCGCCAAGCTCACGCAGAATGCGCGCCTCCAAATGCCGCAGGGCATTGGCAAAGTGCCGCTCGCTGACCTCGTCCATTGGAATTTGCAGCGCGCCGTCCGTATACTGCCACTTGCCGCAGTCCAGCAAGCCGCGCGCGGACGGCATACGAAACGCCATGTCCTCATAAAGCGAGTGGATATACTCACTGGTCAATCCATCCGGCATCGAGTAGCGCGGCTCGATGCACACGCGGCTCAGGCCGTACTGCTTTGCGATCTGCTTTTCCGCTTTGGCAAGAGTTTTACGGCTGATGACTTTTTTCAGCCCCAGCTCGACCACCATTACCGTGTTATTATCCCCAAACGCGAGAGAACGCACCTCGCCCGAGGCGAGGTGCTGTTCTTCCGCAAGCAATTTACAGTTTTGAAATAAGTCTATCAGTTTACCAGCCAATTTGACCGTTCCTCCGGATTATGCCTCGAAATGCTTGATCTCCTCCATCAGCTCGTCCACCAACTGCTCCTGCGGCACCTTTTTGATGATCTCCCCCTTGCGGAAGATCAGGCCGACGCCGTCTCCGCCCGCAATGCCGAGATCGGCTTCGCGCGCTTCGCCCGGGCCGTTGACCGCGCAGCCCATCACCGCAACCTTGAGCTTTTTGCCGTGGATGTTCATGCAGCGCTGCTCGACCTCCTTGGCAATGCCGATCAGGTCAATACGGGTGCGCCCACAAGTCGGGCAGGAAACCACGTTGACGCCATCCTCTTCGCGGCCGACCGCCTTCAAAATCGCTTTCGCCGCGTAAATTTCCTTGACAGGATCGTCGGTCAGCGATACGCGAATGGTATCGCCCACGCCGAGCGCGAGCAGGCCGCCGATGCCCGCCGCCGACTTGATCGTGCCCATGTACTCGGTGCCTGCCTCGGTCACGCCGAGATGCAGCGGATAATTCGTCTTTTCGTGCGCCAGCAGATACGCCTGCATGGTATATGGCACGGAAGACGACTTGATCGAAATGCAGATGTCATCAAACCCGCAGTCGTTGAGCAGGCCGACATGATACAGAGCGGACTCGACCATCGCTTCGGGCGTTGGGCCGCCGAATTTCTCTAAAATATGCTTTTCCACCGAACCGGAATTGACCCCGATACGGATCGGGATTTTCCGTTCCTTTGCCGCCTGCACAACTGCGTGCACGCGGTCCGCACCACCAATGTTGCCGGGGTTAAGGCGAATCTTATCCACGCCCGCCTCGATGGATGCGAGCGCGAGCCGGTAGTCAAAATGGATATCCGCTACCACCGGAATCGGCGAACCCGCACAGATTTCTTTGAGTGCTTCTGCCGCCTGCGCGTCCGGCACGGCGCAGCGCACAATATCGCAGCCGGCCTCCGCCAGCGCGCGAATCTGCCCCAGCGTAGCTTTCGCGTCGCGCGTATCTGTATTGGTCATGGACTGCACCGCGATCGGCGCGCCCCCGCCGATCGGTACGTCCCGCACCATAATCTGTTTGGTCTGCTTCATGTTCATGAACCTCCCGCAACAATGCGCAAAATATCCTGTCCTGTCACATACACCATCAGCGCCAGCAGCAGCACCAGCCCCGCTGCGTGGATATATCCTTCATATTTGGGCGGCACCGGCTTACGGCGCACGGCCTCAATAATCAGGAACAGCAGCCGTCCGCCGTCCAACGCGGGCAGCGGCAGCAAATTCATCACGCCCAGATTGATTGAAATAAATGCAACCAACTGGAAGAACGAAATCATGCTGTATTTGGCTGTATCCGCCATCACCTCGGCAACGCCGACCGGCCCAGACAGCTGATCGACACCGACCTGTCCGCTCACCAGCATGCCAAGGCTCGCCCAGACCATACGCGCATAGCTGACCGAAGTGCGCACCGCCATGCTCAGATGCAGGCCGATGCTGTCCGGCTGCTCGGCAAAGGTCAGGCCGATCATCTTACGGCCGTCCCCGGCGTCAATGGTCGCTTCCAGCTTGACTGCGGGCAACGTGATCTTCTCGCCGTTTCGCCGCACGACGATTTCATACGTCGTATCATTGCCCCGCGAGAGTGCGATTTCAAAATCGCTGCGCAGCAGAATCCGGTAGCCATCCACCTTGAGAATTTTGTCGCCTGCCATCAGGCCGCCGTCTGCCGCAGCCGTACTCGCCGGATCGACCGACGCCAACGTCGAAACGATATAGCCGCCGTCCGGTCCGTTGGGCCGCATGACCGCCAGCACAATCAGAAAACCGACCAGGAAGTTCATCAGCGCCCCCGCGGCCACGATCAGCATACGGCGCGGCAGGCTCGCCTTACCGAATGCATGCTCGTTTTCGCTTTCGCTGTCCTCTCCTTCCATCACGCACGCGCCGCCGAACGGCAGTACCTTCAGGCAATACAGCGTGCCGTGATACTGCTTTTTCAGCAGCGTCGGCCCCATACCGATCCAAAACTCATTGACCTGTACCCCGCCGCGCTTGGCGGTGATAAAATGCCCGAACTCGTGCACAATAACCAGCATGCCAAACGCCAGAATCGCAAGTATGATTTGCAGCAAAATACTTCTCCTCTCACAGGATAAAATAAACCCGCTTTACGCCAGAACAATTTTCCGTGCAGCGCGGTCAGCCGCAAGCACTTCGTCGAGCGTGACACTGCTGCGATATGGAATCTTATCGAGCGCCTGCGCCACCCGCTCGGCAATCTCGCAGAAGCCGATGCGGCCCTCTAAAAACAGGCCGACCGCCGCTTCATTTGCACCGTTGAGTACCGCACCGCGGTCGCCCTTTTGCGCCGCCGCCTGCCGCGCAAGGCCAAGCGCCGGGAACGCTTCATAATCCGGTGCATAGAACGTCAGCTTCGCCGCTTCCGCCAGCGACAGCCGCGGCACCTTACAGGCCACGCGCGCAGGATAGGTCAGCGCATACTGAATGGGCAGCCGCATATCGGGCAGACCGAGCTGCGCGATCATTGCGCCGTCGGCAAATTCGACCGCGGAATGCACAATGCTTTCCCGATGGATGACGATTTCGATATCCTCGGGCGGCATGTCATACAGCCACATCGTCTCGATCAGTTCCAGTCCCTTGTTCATCATGGTGGCTGAATCAATCGTGATCTTCGCACCCATCGACCAGTTGGGGTGCGCCAGCGCCTGCTCGCGCGTGACCGACCGCATTTCTGCGGCGGTTTTGCCGAAAAACGGGCCGCCGGATGCGGTCAGGATGATTTTCGCTAACGAATTACCGTGCGCGGCCTGCGCACACTGGAAAATCGCCGAATGCTCAGAATCGACCGGCAGAATCTTGACGCCCTTTTCCCGCGCCGCGCGCATGACCAGCTCGCCGGCACATACGAGGGTCTCCTTATTGGCCAGCGCAATGTCCTTGCCCGCGTCAATGGCGGCCAGCGTCGGCAGCAGACCAACCATGCCGACGACTGCCGTCACCACGATGTCCGCGCCGCTCTCCGCCGCACAGGCGGTCAGGCCGTCCATGCCGCTGAGAACGCGGATATCCGTATCCGCGAGCTTCACCTTGAGGTCGCGCGCAGCCGCTTCGTCAAACGCGCACACCATCTTCGGATGCAGCGCGCGCGCCTGCTCTTCGAGTAAGTCTATGCGCCGGTTTGTCGTCAATGCGACAACTTCAGCGTCAATCGAGGGTAAAATATCGACCGTTTGCGTGCCAATCGACCCCGTTGAGCCTAAAATCGCAATTTTTTTCATAAAACACACCCTTACCAGATGATTCGGAACAGGATTTCCGCGAACGGCGCGACAAACAGCACGCTGTCAAACCGATCAAGCACGCCGCCGTGTCCCGGGAAAATATGCCCGTAGTCCTTGATACCGGTCTGCCGCTTGATGACCGAGAAGGACAGGTCACCGATCTCGCCCAGCACCGCGCCGCCTGCGCCCAGCACAACCGCCGACCACAGCGGCATTTTCAAACCAAGCGTCGCATTCATCAGCAGCGCAACCAGCAGAACCAGCACCGCGCCGCCGATTACGCCGCCCACCGCACCTTCCACGGTTTTCTTCGGGCTGACGACCGGCGCGAGCTTATGCTTGCCGAAAAACATGCCCGCGAACAGCGCGCAGGTGTCCGCGCCCCATGCGGCAAGCAGCGGCAACAGCACAAGGAACTGCCCTGCACGAAGATCGGTCTGCCCGATCGATCGAAAATCCATTTGATAAATGCGCAGCAGGCTGAGCATCAGGTACGGCACGAGCAGCGCGCCGAAAAAGCCCCACGAGACTTGCGAAACATTCATGCCGTTATGGAATTTCAGCTCGATCGCAAAAGAGCCGATCAGAAGCACAAAAATCAAGCCCTGAACCACATCCTGCAAATCGAGCGGCAAAATATCGAAGTGCCCGATCGCAAGCCCCAGCGCGACCAGCAGGCACAACAGCAGTTCCAGCCGGTTGTGCACCAGCTTGGTGGAACCAAGCACCTCATACGTCGCCAACACGCACAGCGCCGCCACTGCGATCTCCAGCACGATCGACGGAAACACATACAGCGCGAGCAGCACAAACACAAAGCCGACCACGCCGAACAACACTCTTGCTTTCATAGCTTTACACCTCGCTCTGTCCGTTTATACACCGCCGAACCGACGATTACGCTTGTTAAACGCATCGATTGCCGCATCCATATCGGCGGTTTTGAAGTCCGGCCACAACACATCAGTAAAATAATACTCCGCATAGGCCGACTGCCATAACAGGAAATTCGAGGTGCGGATTTCGCCGGACGGTCGGATAATCAGATCCGGATCGGGCATATGCGCGGTGTACAAATGGGCGCTGATCGTGTCCTCGGTGATCTCCTCGGGCGCAAGCGCGCCGCTTTTCACCTGCTCCGCAATCGCACGCACCGCGTTTTTGATCTCATCCCGTCCGCCGTAGTTGATGCACAGGGAAGCCGTCGCCGCGTCCGGGCCAAGCCGGTCGGCAATCTCGTCCACCTCACGGATCTGCGCGCGGATATCCTCGGGCAACGGCGTCAGGTCGCCCAACACGCGCACCGCCACGCCGCGCTGAAACATCGTTTCCGCCGCCTCTTTCAAGTAGGTGCGGAACAGGTTCATCAAGGCGTTTACTTCTTCCTGCGGACGCTTCCAGTTTTCGGTCGAAAATGCATAGACCGTGAAATACTGTACGCCGATATCCTTGCAATACGTCGCAATCGTGCGGAAGGTTTCTGCGCCGACCTTATGCCCCGCCTGCCGCGGCAGGCCGCGCTTTTTTGCCCAGCGGCCGTTGCCATCCATAATGACCGCGATATGCCGCGGCACCGGACGATTTTCCGGCACAGTCACTTTCTTTTTCCGTGTAAACAGACCCACAATACTTCCCCCATGCAAAGGGGCGGCGATCCCGCCGCCCCCTAATGTTGTTTGTTTGGCATCCCGAACAATGCGCGGAGCGTCACACCTCGGCCAGCTCCTTAGACTTCTTGGCAACCATGCCGTCCACTTCCTTGACGTACTTATCCGTCAGCTTCTGCATCTTCTCTTCGCCCTCGTGCAGCTCGTCCTCGGTCATTTCGCTCTTTTTCTGCGCCGCCTTGAACTTGTCGATTGCATCGCGGCGGATGTTGCGCAGCGCGACCTTAGCTTCCTCGCCCGTCTTGGAAACGCCCTTAATCAGTTCCTTACGACGCTCCTCGGTCAGCGGCGGGAAGTTCAGACGAATCTGCTTGCCGTCATTCTGCGGATTGATGCCCAGATCGGAAACCTGGATCGCCTTCTCGATCGCCTTGAGGATCGAGCCGTCCCACGGCTGGATTGCCAGCGAACGAGGGTCGGGCGAGGAAATCGCCGCAACCTGATTGAGCGGCGTCGGCGCGCCGTAATACTCGACCGTGATCTTATCCAGAACAGCCGGGTTTGCGCGGCCTGCGCGGACGGCTGCCAGTTCCTTGGCGAGCACGTCGAGCGTTTTCTTCATTTTTTCCTCATAAGCGTTGAGCTGAGCCTTCATGATTTGTCCTCCTCTACAATCGTGCCGATCTTTTCACCGTTGACCGCACGATAAATATTTTCCGGATCGGAAAGTGCGAATACCAAAATCGGGATATGGTTATCCATGGAAAGCGAAGTCGCGGTCGTGTCCATTACGCCAAGGCCCTGATTGAGCACATCCATATAGGTCAGGCGGTCGTACTTCTTTGCGTTCGGATTCTTCGCGGGGTCAGAATCGTATACGCCATCCACATTCTTGGCCAGCAGAATGACCTCCGCGCCGATCTCCGCCGCACGCAGCACCGCTGCGGTATCGGTGGAGAAGAACGGGTTGCCCGTGCCGCAGCCGAAAATGACCACGCGGCCCTTTTCCAGATGGCGCGTTGCACGCTGCCGGATATACGGCTCCGCGATGCGGTTCATCTCGATCGCGGTCTGCACACGCACCTGCACGCCGCGCTGCTCGAGCGCGTCAGCCAGCGCCAGCGCATTGATCGTCGTCGCCAGCATGCCCATATGGTCCGCGCGGGTGCGTTCCATCTTGCCGCCGCCGTCCTTGACGCCGCGCCAGAAGTTGCCGCCGCCAACCACAATGCCAATCTCACAGCCCTGTTCGTTGCATTTTTTAATCACATCGCAAACCGGACCGATCACGTCAAAATTCAGTCCGAAATGCTTATCGCCCGCAAGCGCTTCGCCGCTGATTTTAATCAGCACGCGTTTATATCTTTTTGTTTCCATGCTCCACACTCCTTGCTTCATTTTCCCGTATTCTATTCTACCCTATAACTGCCTATTTTGCAAAGGGTTTCGCTATGGTTTTTTACAATTTATGCACAACTGGCCTACCTATTCAGCAAGTACGCACCGCTATTTACCCACCTTCGCCCGGAGGCAAAAAAATCCCGCTCCATCAGGAGCGGGATTTTTCTTCCATAATATGTGATTTTACTTCTTGAGAACGACCTCGCCGCCCAGACCGGTGTGCGCGGTAATGTACTCGCGGCCCATCTTAGCGTACTCGAACGGATTGGCCTTTGCCGGGTCCTGCTCGGCCTCAACCATGATCCAGCCGGTGTAGCCAGCCTTGTCGAGCAGATCGAACACCTTGTCGAACTCAACGCAGCCATCCGGATCGCCCGGAACGGTGAACGCGCCTGCGCGAACTGCATCGAGGAAGGACCAGTGCTCTGCACGAGCCTTCTCAACCATCGGCATACGCATGTTCTTGAGGTGAACGTGACCTACACGGTCCGCAAACTTCTCGAGCATCTTAACCGGGTCCTCACCTGCAAAGGTGAAGTGGCCGGTGTCGAAGCACAGGAATACGTACTTGGGATCGGTGTTCTCCATCAGGCGGGTGGTCTCCTCCACCGTCTGGCACACGGTACCCATGTGATGATGGAAGCAGGTACGGATGCCGTACTTCTCCATGGACAGCTTGCCCAGCTTGTTGAGACCCTCGGTGAAGCGAGCCCACTCTTCATCGGTCAGCACGCGCTTGTTCTCCATGTCGAGAACCGGGGTGTCGAGCTGGCCCTGAATGGAGCCGGACTGCTCGGATACGTTGATTGCAGTTGCGCCGACATAGGAGAGGTAATCCAGCTCCTTGATAAACTCAGCCTCAACCTCTTCGTACGGCTTGTCAACCAGGAAAGAGGAGAACCACTTGGACGCGATGGTCATGTTGCGCACGTCGAGCATGTGCTTGAGAACTTCCTTATCTTCCGGATACTTGTGGCCGACTTCGCAGCCATCGAAGCCCGCGAGCTTCATCTCGGAAATGCACTGCTGGAATGTATTCTCATCGCCCAGATCCCACATATCGTCATTGGACCAGCCAATCGGGCAAATGCCCAGCTTTACTTTCTTCGGATCTAACATGTGTTATTCCCTCCATTTTTATCTCATACCGCATGCTGCCGCATGCGCCGTTACTATCCTTATTGTACTCAACTATATTCTAAAAGTCAAACGCATTTTTGCACAGAAATACCCTGTGCAAAAAACTTTTTAAGCAAATTGCACAGTCCGCATGTGCGCGGGCACGCAACGCCTCTTTTGGCGGCCTTTCCGCCCGCTCAAATACGCGCCACACCCGAGTCGCGCGCCGCCTGTGCGACCGCATCCGCAACCGCGCGAATGACCTTTTTATCAAACGCCATCGGCATAATATACTCCGGGGTCAGCTCTTCATCCGACACGCAGTAGGCGATCGCCTTGGCGGCAGCGAGCTTCATCTCCTCGTTGATGTCGCTGGCACGCACATCGAGCGCGCCGCGGAAAATGCCCGGGAACGCGAGCACGTTGTTGATCTGGTTGGGGTAATCCGACCGGCCGGTACCGACAACCGCCGCGCCGCCCTTTTTGGCGTCCTCCGGCCAGATCTCGGGCACCGGGTTTGCCATGGCAAACACCATCGGGTTTTGCGCCATGGTGGCAACCATTTCGCTGGTCAGCACCTGCGGCGCTGACATACCGAAGAACACATCCGCACCCTTGATGGCATCCGCCAGCGTGCCGGTTATATGGCTGCGGTTGGTGACCTTCGCCATCTCGGCCTGCGCAGGGTTCAAACGCTCATCGCCCTCACAGACGATGCCGAACCGCTCGACCATGGTCACATCGCGGATGCCGAGGAACATCAGGAACTTGGTCACTGCAATCGCAGCCGCGCCGCAGCCGTTGACCACCATCTTGATATCCTCCACCTTGCGGCCGGTCAAGCGGCAGGCGTTGATGAGCGCCGCACCGCAGCAGACCGCCGTGCCATGCTGGTCATCGTGGAACACCGGAATGTCGCAGACTTCCTTGAGCTTGCGCTCGATCTCAAAGCAGCGCGGCGCAGCGATATCCTCCAGATTGATGCCGCCAAACGAGCCGGAGATCAACTGGATGGTGCGCGCGATCTCGTCCACATCCTTGCTCTTGACGCAAAGCGGGAATGCATCCACATCGGCAAACGCCTTAAACAGCGCGCACTTGCCCTCCATGACCGGCATACCGGCCTCAGGGCCGATGTCGCCAAGGCCCAGCACCGCCGTGCCGTCCGTGATGACTGCGACCAGATTGTGCCGGCGGGTGTAGGTGTAGCTCAGCGACGGGTCGTCCTTAATTTTCAGGCACGGCTCGGCAACGCCGGGTGTATAGGCGATCGAAAGGTCTTCCTTGCTGTTGACCTCGCAGCGTGCAATGACCTCAATTTTGCCGCCCCACTGCTCATGCGCCTTGAGGGCGCGTTCTTTCAAATCCATGTTGTTTCCTCCATCGGCTTGGTGTACAAATTTTCCTGAATATCAGTTTACCGCAAAATCATGTCTCTGCATAGGGGCAGAATGGACAAACCCGCACAGCAGAAAAGGCGCGCTGCCAATTGCAGCGCGCCTTCAAACGCTTTGGATTACTTGCGGGAAATTGCCTTCTTAGCAGCCTCAACGATGTGCGCTGCGGTCAGGCCGTATTCCTCACGCAGGAAGCTCTCCGCGCCAACCTGGCCGAAGCGATCCTCAACGCCGACCATCTCCATCGGAACCGGGCAGTTCTGGATGACAACGTTGGCGATTGCAGAACCCAGACCGCACTTAACCTGATGGTTCTCAGCGGTTACGATCGCGCCGCACTCCTTCGCAGAGTCGATGATGAGCTGCTCGTCGAGCGGCTTCCAGGTGAACATGTCGATCACCTTTGCGGAAATGCCCTCAGCAGCCAGCTGCTCCTGTGCCTTGAGTGCCTCGTCCACCATGATGCCGGAAGCGATGATGGCAACGTCCTTGCCTTCCTTGAGGGTAACGCCCTTGCCGATCTCGAAATCCGAGCCATCCGCGTAAACGGTGGTAAACGTCTTGCGGATCATGCGCATGTAAGAGAACTTGCCGGAAGCAGCCAGCTTCTTGGTCAGGCAGTTAATCTGCGCATAGTCAGCCGGATCGATGACCACTGCGTCCGGAATGGACAGGTACAGTGCGCAATCCTCGAACGGCATGTGGGTACCGCCGTTGTATGCAGCGCATACGCCGGGGTCAGAACCTACGATATGTACCGGCAGCTTGGCGTAAGCCGCAGACATGAACGCCTGATCAAACACACGACGGGAAGCGAAGCAGCCGAAAGAGTGTACAAATACAGTCTTGCCGGTTGCGCACAGACCAGCGGATACGCCTACTGCGTTGGCTTCCGCAATGCCCGCATTAATGGTACGCTCCGGGAAAGCCTTTGCCAGCTTGCCGGTGTTGATGCAGTTCTCGAGGTCACAGTCAACATGCATGACCGTGGGGTCCTTTTCCATCATCTCGAGCATGGCGGTAACGTAACCGTCGCGGTTTGCACGAGAATCCTTTTCGTGTTTGCCAATCAAAGTAAAGCTCATGTTCGTACCCTCCCTTACTGTGCCTTGATCTCAGCGAGCTGCTTCTCAGCATAAGCAATGGCTTCGTCCCACTGCTCCTTGGACGGCTGAGAAGAATGCGCGCCCGTACCATCGGCAAAGGTAGCGCCCTTGCCCTTGATCGTGTTCAGCACAATGCAGGTCGGCACGCCCTTGGTCGCGTAAGCGGTCTGGATCGCGTCGTAGATCTGCTCAACATCGTTACCGTCTTCGCACTCGACTACATTCCAGCCGAACGCCTCGAACTTGGCGCCGATGCCCTTGGCATGCTTCATGACATTCTCGCATGCGCCGTCGAGCTGATACTTGTTGTTGTCAACGAAGCAAACCAGATTGTCCAGCTGATAATGTACTGCGAACTGAGCGCCTTCCCAGATCTGGCCCTCATCCGCCTCGCCGTCGCCGATAAAGACGAATACGTGGTTGTCGCGGCCGTCGATCTTGTTGCCGAGCGCCGCGCCCGTAGCGGTGGACATGCCCTGACCGAGCGAACCGGTGGTCAGGTCAACACCGGGGGTCTTGGTGCGGTCGGTGTGGGACGGGAAGTTGGTGTGCGGCTGGTTGAGCGTATAGGCATCCTCCAGCGGGTAAAAGCCCTTCAGGCCGAGGGTAGCGTACATAGCCGGGCCGGCATGACCCTTGGACAGCACGCACCAGTCACGATCCTCCCAACGGGGGTTCTTCGGATCGATCTTCATTACTTCACCATACAGAACGGCCAGCGCGTCAATGATGGACATCGAACCGCCCACATGACCGAAGCCGAGCGAGCCGATGGTTTTCAGGGTTTCCAAACGGATTTCCTGCGCAAATACGCGAAGCTCCTGCATCTTTTCTGCTTTCTGCATTGCATACACCTGCCTAATTCAAAATATTTTCTCTCCACGGAACAGGTTCCGGCAACAGCGGCAGCCGACCGCTGTATATCGATTACAGTGTATCACCAAGCTACCCAGATTTCAACCAAAATTCACACATTTGTTCACAAAAATTCCACTCTCTCTTTTGTACCCTTCGGAATATTTTATAAAAAAATGCTGGCATTTTTTCGAAATTTGTTTGTTATGTATTGGTTTTGTTTTTATCCTTTTTTGGTTATGTCCTTGCATTATCCTCTCTGCCCTCCTATTTTCCCCCGCATATTCAGTGTTTGACAGAGATAACCAAAAAGCAACCACATTGTTTGCATGGAGAAATATTTTTAAATGTAATTTTCCCTTTTAAATGAAATAAATATTGTTGCGTTCACGCCCCCGCACGCAATTGTTCGCTATTATTGATTGCATTCGCCCAATTCCGCCATTTTTTGAGCCAGTAGACAATTTATTCATTTTTTGATACACTAACAAAAGTTATTCTGGTTAATTTTCGGGTAAGAATGGGGAAAAGGGAAGATGAAAGTCAGCCGTCTCAATTCAATTGAACAATACGTAATTTCACGCGAAACCGTCAGCATTGATGAATTATGCGAGGTTTTTGGCGTTTCCAAGAACACAATCCGCCGCGATCTGAATGAGCTTGAGATGCGCGGACATATCACCAAGGTATACGGCGGCGTTACCGCCACCGTCCCTTCCGGCGCCGTGCCAATGCCCATCCGTTCCGGGCTCAATCCAATCGACAAATCCCTGATCGGCCGACTGGCCGCCGAGGAAGTTGCCGACGGCGACACCATTTTCATTGATTCCGGCACAACAACGCTGTGCCTGCTGCGTTTTCTGGTCGCCAAAAAGCGCATCACTATCATCACGCATTCACTCGGCGCGCTCAGCGAAGCATCCAAATACGATAATCTGAATATCATTTCGCTCGGCAGCATTTATAGCCCGACTACAGACTCCTTTGTCGGCCTGTCCACCATCGAAGCGCTCAGCACCATGCGCATCAATAAAGCGTTCATGGGCGCGACCGGCGTATCTCTGACCGCGGGCATGACCAACACCACCTTCCTTGAAGCAGAGATCAAGCGTGCAGTCGTTCATCGTGCGGATATGATTTACGGCATGGTGGATTCCTCCAAGATCGGCAAAGAGGCCATTGTTACATTCTGTCACCTGAAAGATCTGACCGCTTTCATCACCGACCGCGAACCGCCCAAGGAGTATGTAGACCTGTGCCGGCAGGAAGGCGTCAAACTGCGCTTTGAATAAGCGCTCCCCATTGAAAATTGCACCATAAGAAAACGGCATTGGATTCACTCCGATGCCGTTTTTGTGTGCCGTCAGACTTTTTTACGATAATTGGACGGCGAAACGCCGTAAACCGCGCGAAACCGTTTGATAAAATAGCTGAAATTATCAAATCCAACGTTAAACCCGATCTCCATCACCGGCAGGTCACTCTCACGCAGCAGACGCGCCGCCTGCTCGATGCGCAGGGAATTGATATGTTGGGTGAACGTCCGCCCGAAGTTCTCCCGAAAGAAGCTGCTGAAATACTGCGGAGAAAGGCCAAAATGCGCCGCCACCGCGGTCAGAGACAGCGACTCGGTGAAATGCGCGCCCAAATATCCCACAATCTCCTTGAGCTGCCGCGCCTTATAATCCGCGCCCGGACGCATCCGTTTGCCAGTCAGCAGACCGGCCTGCGCACATACCGCCACAATGCCGAGCAGCGCCGCTTTCACCGCAAGCTGATACCCCGGCGCCTGTCCCAGACAGGCGCGCACAATCTGCGCCAGCAGCGCGCGCACTTCGCGCTGTCCCGCCTCACCTGCACGCAGGCAGGTTGCAAACCGCAGCCGCCCCTCTGCGAGCGGTGCAAGCAGCTCGGTTTCCGCCTGATCGGCCCGCGCAAACTGCAAAAAATCCGCCGCGAATACAAACGAACGGAACTGATTTTCCCGTCCCGCCGCGCGAATTTCGTGCAGCTCCTCCCCTGCCGCGAAGAATACATCCCCGTGCTCGCCCTCGTAAACGTGATCGGCAATCGTCAGCGACACATGCCCCGCATCCACTGTGATGATCTCCAGCTCCGGATGCCAGTGATAAGGGATAAAATCGCTGTCATCCGCCTCGCTGCCGTCCAGCGCGGGATAAATCTGAAACGGAAATGCCTGTGTGCCGTGCTCCCGTTTTTCCCGCCTTGCCGCATCCATGGCATCCCTCCGCATTTTTCCTTAAAATAGTGTTATTGTTTGTGAAGATATTGCAAGCATTTTCACCGCTATCTGCTATAATTATAGTCACAAAAGGGAACAAACGCAAGAGTATGAGATCGAAAAATCGTATTTTTGTTGTATCATTTGTCAGAAGAACCGGTCCGGTTTTTGTGCTAAATGACAAAGAGTTCCCGCGCGGCGGCCAATGCGTTGAACGCCTTTGCAGCCGCATGCTATAATAAGAGCCGGACAGCCTTTTCTTGGCTGACCGCAGACCGCCCGGTCGAAACACCGGACGCTGTACCAAAAAAAATCTTTTTTTGGAGGGAAACAGTTATGTATATTGATAAGCAAGTCAAGCGCGGATATAACGAATATATCCGTCTGGACGAGGGTATCGGCAAGGATGCCATGATGGACGTTGCCTTGCTCGTGATGGAGGACGGCGACACCTATTCTTTTGAGGAGCCGGAAAAGGAACTGGCCGCTCTGGTTTTTGACGGCAAGTGCACGATCGAGTGGGATGACCAGTCCTACGACGTAGATCGTCCCAATCCGTTCGATTACAACCCGTCCTGCCTGCATGTCTGCAAGGGTACCAAGGTGAAGATCACCGCGCACGGTCCCTGCAATATCTATATTCAGAAGACCCTGAACGACAAGATCTTCCCGAACAAGATGTATAAGCCGGAGGACACCGACACTTGGGCACGCGGCAATCAGGGCGAGCTGATGGGCTGCATCAAGCGCGATGTGCGCACCTGCTTCGATCTGGACAACGCTCCCTACTCCAACATGGTGCTGGGCGAAGTCGTCAATCTGCCGGGCAAGTGGTCGAGCTATCCGCCGCATCATCATCCGCAGCCGGAGTGCTACTTCTATCGCTATGACAAGCCGATGGGCTTCGGCGCCGGCTGGGGCAACGGCGAGATCTACGAGACCCACCACAACGGCCTTGCGATCATCACCGACAAGATGCACTCTCAGGTCACTGCACCGGGTTACTCCTGCTGCTACGCTTGGGGCATCCGTCATCTGCCGGGCAATCCGTGGGATAAGACCCGCATCGACGACGAGGAGCATCTGTGGCTGCTCGCGGACGACGCCAACGATCACATCTGGCACTGCCCGACCGGTAACTGATCTTTTCCGCAAATCTGTTTTGAGAGAGAATTATTTTTAGGAGGAACATAAACCTATGAAGCATATGGAAACGGTACGCCTGACCGCTTCTCAGGCACTCGTTCGCTTCCTCGAGAACCAGTATGTCAGCTACATTGACATGGATGGCAACGAGCAGGAGCACAAGTTCGTCAAGGGCATTTTCATGCTGCCCGGCCACGGCAACGTTGTTGGCTTCTGCAACGGCGTGGAGCAGGAACTGAAGGACATGGTTGTCTATCAGGGCAAGAACGAGCAGGGCATGGCGCTGGCTGCTGTCGGCTATGCCAAGCAGATGCGCCGCAAGCAGATCTTCGCGGCCACCTCTTCCGTCGGCCCCGGCGCGTGCAACATGGTAACCGCTGCCGCGACCGCTACCGCTAACAACATCCCGGTTCTGATCCTGCCGGGCGATATTTACGCTTCCCGTCAGCCTGACCCGGTTCTCCAGCAGATGGAGCAGCCGCAGAACCTGACCATCTCTGCGCACGACGCATTCCAGGCTGTCACCAAGTACTGGGGCCGCATCAACCGTCCGGAGCAGGTCATGACCGACATGATCTCCGCGATGCGCGTGCTGACCGACACCGCCAACACCGGCGCTGTTGCGATCTCCCTGCCGCAGGACGTGCAGGCGGAAGCCTATGACTACCCGGTCGACTTCTTCAAGAAGCGCGTATGGCGCATCGAGCGCCGCCCGGCGACCAAGTACGCGATCGAGAAGGCCGTTGAGGTCATCAAGAACGCCAAGAAGCCGCTCCTGATCTGCGGCGGCGGCGTACGCTATGCAGAGGCGCACAAGGTATTCAAGCAGTTCGCTGAGGACTTCGGCATCGCGTTCGGCGAGACCCAGGCGGAGAT
>DXDZ01000015.1 GCA_019115185.1 Candidatus Agathobaculum merdipullorum | reverse complement strand
ACTCACTTTGTTATCATTTATGTACCCAAAACATATTATTCATTTTCCACAATGATAAAGCAAGCGCTTTGCACCAAAGGCGCAAAGCGCTTGTTCTATCACGGTTCATACCATGCATCGTTCCGATTTTTCACATCAAACAGCTGTGCATACTGCATCATCTGATATTCTGCCAGCAGTGTGTCCGATTCGACATTTTCCATCGCAAGCCAGCTTCCATCCGGCAAATAATAGCCCGCATTATTGATGCGCGGGATCTGCTCCCACGCAGCCAGCCGAAGAGCATCATATCCGGATGTGGAACAACCAAGTGCATCAAGTGCAAAAGCAGTGAGATAATTGGCGCTGATCTGCACATCCTGCTGTTCTTCAATGTCATAGTTGGCCCAGATGAAAAACGGCGTCACCATTTTCTTCTGCTTTTCCTCCGGTGCGTTGTCCCCATCTGTATTTCCAAGCAGATCATCATAAAACGCGCTTGGTACGTTCGGCTGGTGGTCGCCAAAGAAGATGATGGCAGTCGGTTCATCCACCTCAGAAAAATATGCCAGCAATTCCTCTATTGCCTTATCGCTTTCCTTTACCAGCGACAAATACTCATCCACTTCCGGGTACTTGCCCGCATATTCCCCGGTCAGATGGATTGTCTGCGTGAAGTTATCGTTCTCATCCGGTATGTACCCGCCATGGTTCTGCATTGTCACATTGAACATAAACAGCGGCGTATCCGGCGTTTTGTACCTGTAAACCTCAAAAATTTTATAATAATCCGAACGGTCACTGACGTAGCTGCGCAGCCGCTCTGTGTCATCTTCTCCGAAGTCGTCCTCATATAGCTGCGTACCAAAGCCAAATCGTTCATACACCTGCTGCCGGTTCCACGAGGTCGCACGGTACGGATGCAGCGACACCGTTTGATAGCCCTGCGCCGCGAGGCCGGATACCAGCCCCGGTGTCTCTCGCTTGACATACATCTGATACGGCGAGCTGCCATACGGCAGAAATGCCGCAGTATCTCCTGTCAGCACTTCAAACTCGGTTGTCGCCGTGCCGCCGCCAAAGGTGGATACCAGCAAATCGCCGGTAATCGTGTTTTCCTTCCCTTCCAGCGAATGCAGAAACGGCATATAGTCTTCGTTTGTCTCAAAATCCCCGACATCATGCAGATCCGCAAAGGATTCATTCATAATCATGATGATATTGGGCCGAAAGTCTTCCTTTGTACCGTTATATTCTTCGGTGATCTGCGCCAAAGCATCAGCAGAATACCCGTCTGGCTGCTCGACAATGGCATTGCCTGCCGTCCGGCAGAAATAATACCATTCGCTGTATTCCAGATTGCCCTGCCAGAAACCAAAGCTGTTGCCCGCAAGATTTAATCCGTACAGCCAGCCGCAGAGCAGCACAGAGCAGGTGATGAACTGCCAGCGCCTCGGCGTCGCCACGCGACGCATCCTCCAGACGGCAATGCAGAACAGCACTGCAATCGCCAGCGTCTGCAATACGGACATCTCCACGGGCACCGAATAGTTCGCCGCCACGTTCTTGGCCGTACCGATGGCAAAAATGTCGCTCAGCAGCACGGGCGTGCCGCGAAACACCGTCACATAATGGTCGATCAGCGCATAGAGCAGCGTCAGACCCATGCCGATGCAGGTTGTCCAGCGGATATTACCGATAAACGCATACACCAACCCGAAAACCGCCGCGTGATACACATACCCCTGCCAAATCGCCGTATTGCCGATGACAATGCCGCCCTTGACCACATACTCGGTCAGCAGCAGCGCGAACGAGCTTGCTGCCAGCAGCACAAGGATATCATGCACGGCCAGTTCAAACGCCGTCGCCCGCCTGCGCGGTCGCAGCAGCAGCGGCAGCGCCGCCAAAACGCCGAGCGGCTTCTGGCTTTCCGGGCGATAAAAAATGGTGCCCTTACGAAGCAGATACACCGCCGCATAAATGAGCAGCACCGCCAGCACCGCATTTATGACATAACCAAAAATTTTCCTGTTTTTTGCTTGTTCTTTACATTTGGGGCGCACGTTTGCTATTCTCCTTCTGCAAAGTAGAAAAGCCGCTACGGGCCTGCCGCAGCGGCTTTGTGTCATCTTCTGTTACGCTTCCGTGTCCTGCTCTACGCGGGTGACCGCAATGGACAAATCATCCAGCTGCTTGGCATCCACGGTATCCGGACAGCTCATCATCAGGTCGGATGCATTCTGCACCTTGGGGAAGGCGATCACATCACGGATGGAATCCAGACCAGCCAGCAGCATGCACAGACGATCCAAACCGTAGGCAAGACCGCCGTGCGGGGGCGCGCCGTAAGAGAACGCCGTAATCAGATGACCGAACTGCTCCTTGGCACGCTCCTCGGTGAAACCGAGTGTCTCAAACATCTTGGTCTGGAGCTCAGGATCGTGAATACGGATCGAACCGCCGCCCAGCTCGCAGCCGTTGAGGATAATATCATACGCCTTGGCGCGCACCTTGGCCGGATCGGTATCGAGCAGCGGGATATCCTCGTCCATCGGTGCGGTGAACGGGTGGTGCTTGGCAACCAGACGGTCCTCTTCCTCACTGTACTCAAACTGCGGGAACTCGGTGACCCACAGCAGCTTGAAATCGTCCTTCTTGGCAAGGCCCAGGCGCTTCGCCAGCTCGCAGCGCAGCGCGCCGAGCGAAACCAGCGCAGTCTCCTCGGAAGCATCCGCAACAACGAACAGCACGTCGTTTTCGTGCATGTCCGCGCGCTCCTTGATGGCCGCAATCTCCTCTTCGGTCAGGAACTTGGCAAAGGAGGAAGTCATCGTGCCGTCGGCTGCGACCTTCATCCATGCAGGCCCCTTCGCGCGATAGGTCTTGACAAAATCGGCTAGCTTGTCGATCTCCTTGCGCGGGAACTTATCGGCATAGCCGTTGATGTTGATAAGACGCACAGTGCCGCCGGCCTCTACTGCGCCCTTGAACACGCCGAAGCCGCAGTTTGCCGCGATATCCGAAATATCCTTGATCTCAAAGCCGAAACGGGTATCCGGCTTATCCGAACCGAAGCGATCCATCGCCTCGCGCCAGGTCAGGCGCGGCAGCGGCAGCTGGATGTCGATATCCAGCACTTCCTTGAACACGCGCTTGAGGAAGCCCTCGTTAACAGCAATCACATCATCCTGCTCGACAAAGCTCATCTCAAGGTCGATCTGGGTAAACTCCGGCTGACGGTCGGCACGCAGATCCTCGTCGCGGAAACAGCGAGTGATCTGAATATAGCGATCCATGCCCGCAAGCATGAGCAGCTGCTTATACTGCTGTGGGGACTGCGGCAGCGCATAAAACTTGCCCGGATGCACGCGAGAAGGCACGAGGTAATCGCGCGCGCCCTCGGGCGTGGACTTGGTCAGCATCGGGGTCTCGATCTCGATAAAGCCCTGCTCGTCAAAATAGTTGCGTGCGACCTGCGTGACGCGGTGACGCAGCATCAGGTTCTTCTGCATGGACGGACGGCGCAGATCCAGATAGCGGTACTTCAGACGCACCTGATCGCCGACCTCCTTGGTGTCGTCGATCTCAAACGGGGTCGTCTCTGCCTTGGACAGAATGCGGATGTCCTCTGCAATGATCTCGACCTCGCCGGTCGGCATCTTCTTATTGATTGCGGCCTCGTCGCGCGCAACCAGCTTGCCGCGCACCGCGACAACGAACTCGGTGCGGCAGGTGAACGCGATATCGAACAAGTCCTTATTGACAGACTTGTCAAACGTGCACTGCACGATGCCTGCACGGTCACGCACAAGCAGGAACAGCACGCCGCCGTTATCGCGCACGCGGTCCACCCAGCCATTGACCGTAACTTCCTGACCTGCGTCAGACAGGCGCAGCTGGCCGCACATATGCGTGCGCTTCATGCCCGCAATGGATGTGTTATTCATGTTTATCAGTCCTCATCTATGTTTTTCAGATATTATTTATCATTGATCACTTTGCCCTGATTTTTGGCCGCAAGGCCCTCCCGGATGCGGGTGATGGCGTCCGCGAGCGACACCTTGACCTGCTCGCCAGAGTCCATATCCTTGACCGCAATCACGTTTTCCTTGATCTCGTCCTCCCCGAGGAAGATGACATACGGAATGCCCAGCTTGTCGGCATAGCCAATCTTGTGCTTGAACTTTTTCTGCTCGCTATACAGCTGCGTGCGGATGCCCGCCTCGCGCAGGCTGGTCGCCAGTGCTATCGCCGCGCCCATATCGTCGGTCATCGGCAGAATGAGCACATCAGCAGGCGCTTTGTTCATGCTGTCGTTCAGGTAGCCCTGCTCGCCCAGAACATAGAACAGGCGGGTCAGACCGATCGAAATGCCGACGCCCGGCAGCTGCTTGTCGGTGTAATACTCAGCAAGGTTGTCATAGCGGCCGCCCGAGCAGATCGAGCCGATCTCCGGATGGTCGAGCATGGCGGTCTCGTATACCGTACCCGTGTAGTAATCCAGACCGCGGGCAATCGTCAGGTCGATCTCAAAGTGATCGTCCGGCACACCAAAGGCGGTCATGTACTGTGCGACCGTTTTCAGCTCGTCCGCGCCCTGATCGAACACCTCGTTTTTGCCCTTGTAGCCCTCGAGCGCTGCCAAAATACCCTGCGTGCCGCCCGGCGTTTCGATAAATGCCAGCAGCTCGTCTGCCGTATCGGCTGCGACGCCGAAGTCATCCACCAGAATGGCTTTCACCTTGTCCGCGCCGATCTTTTCCAGCTTGTCGATCGTGCGCATTACGTCGCCCGCCTTTTCGGTCAGGCCGAGGATGGCGAAAAAGCCGTTTAAAACCTTGCGGTTATTGATGCGGATTTTAAAGCGCTCCAAACCAAGCGAGGTAAAGGTTTTATAGATGATGCTCGGCACCTCTGCCTCATTGATGATGTCCAGCTTGCCATCGCCAATGACGTCGATATCCGCCTGATAGAACTCGCGGAAGCGGCCGCGCTGCGCGCGCTCACCGCGATAAACTTTGCCGATCTGGAAGCGGCGGAATGGGAAGGTCAGCTCGCCGTAGTGCTGCGCGACGTACTTTGCCAGCGGCACAGTCAGGTCAAAACGCAGCGACAGATCGCTGTCGCCCTTGGTGAAGCGGTAAATCTGCTTCTCAGTCTCGCCGCCGCCCTTGGCCAACAGCACCTCAGAGGACTCGATCAGCGGTGTGTCCAGCGGATAAAAGCCGTACAGCGCATAGGTCTCGCGCAGCACCTGCATAATGCGTTCCATCTGCACCTGCGGGGCGGGCAGCAGCTCCATAAAGCCGGACAGGGTTCTGGGTTTCACTTTTTCCATAGTATTTTGATTCTCCTCAAGACAGACGATTGCACCGAATAGGCCCATCCGCCCATCCGGTGCATTGCTTTCTGTCGTTTATTTTTTATTCTTGGGGTTGACGATATTACGCCAATCCAGATCACCGCGGTCGAGGCCAAGGATGAGCATTTCGGCCGTTGCGGAATTGGTAGCGATCGGAATGTTATGCATATCGCACAGCCGGGAAATGGCATGCACATCCGGCTCATATTGTGCATTCGACATGGGATCGCGGAAAAACAGAACAAGGTCGATTTCGTTATAGGCCACGCGGGATGCGATCTGTTCCTCGCCGCCCTGCATGCCTGCCAGACACTTATCAATTTTCAGTCCGGTTGCCTCTTCCACAAATTTTCCGGTCGTGCCGGTCGCACAAATATCATGCTTTGCCAGAATGCCGCAATACGCCATACAGAACTGAACCATCAGCTCCTTTTTTCGATCGTGTGCGATAAGCGCTATGTTCATTTTCAAAACATCCCCTTTCCACGTACCACATTATGCTGTTTCCACTCTCGTTATTGCATCAAACAATGCTGTTTGCTGATGTCTTGCAGAAAAGATGCCTCGCCATGTATCATGCTTTTCAGATACGGATCAGCGGCACCCGCTCGCCGTCCAACCGGCGCGCAATGTTTTGAAAGGCTCGCGCGGCTCCCGCATGCTTGACGGAAAGAATGCTTTTTCCGCTGTTGCCGCAGGAAATCAAATCCTCATCCTCCGGCACGACACCCAGCAGCGGCAGTCCTGCTTCGTCCATCGCGTCGTCGATATTACCCGACTTGCCGCGGCAGATCAGCTGCGGACGCACCCGGTTGAGCACCATGCGAATGCGCTGGATACAATATTCCTCTTCCAGCTTGCGCGCACACCGCTCCGCCCCGCGGATGCAGGCACGGTCGGTTGATGTGACGACAACCGCCTGCGTTGCAATATGCGCGAGAAAAGAAAGCTCCGCAGGCAGCCCGGCAGGGCCGTCCACCAGCAGATAATCAAAACCGGCTTCCTCCGCCTGCACGGCCAGCTGCTCCATGCCGCGCTCGCTGAGCGCAGGCAGCGCCACCGGCGCTGTAAGCAAATACAGGTTCTGATACTCCGGATGACGCGCCATGGCATCACCGAGCTGCACTGCGCCGCCCGCCACATCGGCAAAGGAATAAACCACCCTGTCCGACATGCCCAGCACGATATCCAGATTCCGAAGGCCGCAGTCGCCGTCGATCAGGAGCACGCGGTGCCCGAGCTGCGCCAAAGCAGCGCCCACGCCCGCCGTAAAGGAGGTTTTCCCTGTGCCGCCCTTACCGGACGCAACCAGAATCACCTTCAACATACCGCCTCCGAAATAGAAAAACTTATATATTGTATTATAAACTACCAACCGTCAATTTACAAGCATTTGCGCAAAGTTTTTATTGCACTGAAACATTCTGTCAAGGAACCATCGTGTTTTCACTCTGCACAGACTCCACCGTATCCGGCTCTTCCTCTGCGAAGTACGCATCCAGAATATCACGCACGATCGGCGCGACCGCGGAACCATGTCCCGCACCTTCACCGACGACGCAAATGACGATTTCCGGGTCGTCAAACGGCGCAAAAGCAACAAATAAGCCGTTGGTATAGTTGATCTCAACGCCGTCCTTCCTCTCAGTCATTTCGGCAGAACCGGTTTTGCCACCAACCTTGATCGGATAATCGGCAAAGGTAGTTGCTGCGGTACCGCCCTCGGCGGTAACCTCGTTCATGCCTTTCATCACCAGATCGCGCGTTGCGTCCGAAAACTCGATCGTGCCGATGACCTCCGGCTGATCCTCCTCGACCACATCGGAATAATCATAGGTTTTGATGCTCTTGACCAGCGTCGGCTGATGCAGCGTGCCGCCGTTGACCACTGCCGCCATATAGTTTGCCAACTGCAAAGGCGTGAACAGGTTATCCGACTGGCCGATCGCGGCGTTGACATCGTCACCGCCTTGCCACTCACGCAGCAGCGGATCTTTTTTGCGGTTTGCCGCGCGCTCGGTCGGACCGGCCGCCTGACCAGCATATTCTGCGATCTCCACGCCGGTCACATTGCCCAAGCCAAACTTATCGCACCAGTTTTCCAGATGTGCGCCGGTCAGCTGCTGGCCGACGTTATAGAAAAACACGTTGCAGGAATACTTGATGGCCTGCGTCACGTCCAGCGTCATGGGCTGGTCGTGGTTATTACAGAGGAATGTCACACCGCCGTATTCAAACTTACCCTCACAAGTATAGGTCGTGTTTGCATCGATAATGCCCTCCTCAAGCGCTGCAATCGCGGTCAGCACCTTAAAGGTGGAACCAGGCGGATACAAGCCCAGTGTGGCACGGTTCAGCTCCGGGAATCTCGAATCACTGGAAATCTTGTCGTAATCCTTGTTGTAATTTTCCAGATTATAGGTCGGGTAGGACGCCATGACCAGCACCTCGCCCGTATCCGGGTCGAGCGCGACCGCCGCGCCGCCGCGCTCATAGCTGGAAAGATAGTTTGCCAGCGACTGCTCCGCCACTTCCTGCAATTCCAGATCAATGGTGGTGATGACATTATCGCCCGGCTGCGGCGCATACGAATTGGCATGATCGGTGATGCTGTCGCCGCCCAGACCTGTCTCAACTGTGCGCGAGCCTGCCGTACCATGCAGATAGGACTCCAGCGCAGCCTCCAGCCCGCTTTTGCCGATGGTGTCGTTCATGGTATAGCCCGTCTTGCTCTCATACGGGCCACCGTTTTTCGTACCCGACCATTCCTCTGTGAACATCGGGCCAACCGTTCCCAGCACATGCGCGGCATAGGTCGTATCATACTTGCGGATCGCTTCGCTCTGCACATCCACGCCGGTGTACTGCTGGTGATGCTCCTTGATATAGGCGATCAGGTCCATCGAGACGTTATCCGCCAGCGTAAAGGTCGCGTTGTTATTAAAGCCAACCCGCCGCATGCTGTAATACAGGCCGATCAGCGTGCGCGCATCCGCGTCGGACAGGCCGGTCTGCATCCCGAGGTTTTGCTCCATATAGGTGCGCATGGCGCTGACAAACTCCGAAGCGGATACCAGCGTCGTCGCATCAATCTGCGACACCTGATCGATTACGTTGCCGTCTGCATCATACTGGGGGTTTTCCTCGTTCGCCGTGCTGGCCGCCGTTTTGGCATCCTTCACGGCTTGCAAGCCGAGCGTATCCGCGCTTTGCTTGATATAATCGGACAGCGCCTTGCGCTCGGCATCTCCTTCTGCGCCAATGTATTCATACGGTGCGGTATCCGTAATAGGCATCACATCATTGAGCACCGCGCCGCTCGTTTGCTCGGTCGTATCCGTATCGGTCTGTGTATCGTCCTCACCGTCGGTGGTGTCCCCGGATGTGCTTGCCTGCCCGTCCGCCTTGACCCGGTTTGCCAGATCCAGCAGCACCTCAAAGCGGTCCTCCTTATCCTCCCAGAAGGAAGAATAAATCAGCACAAGGGAAAAACCGGTCTGGTTGGTCACCATAGCCCGTCCGTAGCGATCCAGAATTTCGCCGCGCGCCGCCGATACGGTGGACGTTGTCGTCAAAAAGCTGGCCGAACGGCGCACATAGCTTTCTCCGTTGATCAGCTGCAGCTGAATCAGCTGCCCGCCCGCGAGTCCCACGCAAAGCAGCAGCAGGCAGCCCAATACCAGCAAACGACGCAGCAGTTGTGTTTTATTTACCATAGGGGTTCCTCTTTTCGCTTCTCATCGGTTGGCGAATTTCCGGCTGATTTTCTGCAGCGGCCAATATACGATAAAGCAAAACAGGCAGGACAGCAGTGTTCCGCCGATGATCTGGCGCAGCACCAGACCAAAGGATGCGCCGGCCTGCGGCAGCAGATACGCAAAATACCGCAGCAGACCGAGCACGATCATCTCAAACGCTGTCATCAGCACCATGGAAACATAGCTTCCGCTGAGCGTCAGGCGGCTCATTTCGCCCGCAACAAACCCGAATATCAGGAAAAACAGCGGATACAGGCCGTCAATGCCGATAAAGCCCAGATCATAAAACAGGCCCACCGTGATGCCGATAATCACGCCCTCCACCGGGCCGTCCAGCAGCGCGGCAGCAGCCACCAGCGCCGGCAGCAGATCCAGATGGTATCCGCGAATCGACCATGTGCCGAATAAACTGGTTTGCAGCACATAGATCAGCAGCGCAAACAGGATGTACAACACGATTTTTGGGATAGATAATTGTTCTCTCTGCATGTGCTCACTCCGTTGTATCCGTAAAGTCGGTGACAATGGAAACGCTCGATACCGTATCCACATTCACAAACGGCTTGATGACCGCATAATAGGAAATACCGTTTTCCTCGGGCAGCACGCTCTCGACGGTGCCGATCATCACGCCCTTGGGGAACAGTCCGCCGCGGCCCGAGGTCTCCACCGTATCGCCAATGACGACACTGGAATCCTCCGTCAGGTAGCTCAGCCGCAGGTTGCCCTCCGCCATCAGGTCATAGTTGCCCTCGGCAATGGCGGTTTCACGGGTGCGGGTAATCAGTGCGCCGCACTGCATCTCCACATCAATCACGGTCGTCACTTCACAGGTATTGGAATACACCTCGCTGACGTAGCCCACCATACCGTCCACTGTGGTAACCAGATCGCCAACCTCCACACCGTGGGACGAGCCCTTGTCCAAACTGAGCGTCATCGCCCAGTCGCCCGGATTGCGGGCAATGACCTCGGCATTCATGGTGGTCAGCTCCCGCGTGCGCTGGGGCTGGCCCGCCGCCGCGCGCAGCTGATTATTTTCTTCAATCGCCAGTTCCGCGTCGCGCACGGTCTGCTCCATATCGCGGATCTGCTTTTTCAGTTCCTCATTTTCCGCCTTGAGGTCGTCAAACTCGGTGAAGTACCCGAACCCTTTGCCCAGTGCACCGGTCACGCCTGAAGCCAGCCGCTGCACAGGCGTGGTCACAAAGCTGACCAGACGGGTCACAGGAGACGGTTTGCCGGTCACGCCGCTGTACAGCGCGGACAGAATGCACAGCAAAATCACAATCACCACGCCGACCACAAAACGGGACCCCACTCTGTTACGTCTTCGCAAAAGTCCTAAACTCCTTTCATTGTTCCAAACAGCGCCGGTTTTCGCACGTTTCCCGCGCAATCTGCCGCAGGATCACATGCAGTCCGGCCACCGGCAGTCCCATGACGCTGTAATAGTCGCCCTCGATGCCGTCGATCAGCAGCGCGCCATGGCCTTGGATGCCGTAAGCGCCCGCCTTATCCAGCGGCTCACCCGTGGCAAGATACGCTGCCAGTTCGTCCTCGTCGAACGCACGAAACGTCACCCGCGTGCGGGTGCACAGCGTGCGCGCTTCGCCTTGGGGCGGCAGCACGGCCAGCCCGGTCAGCACCTCATGCGTGCGGCCGCGCAGACGGCGCAGCATGTCCGCTGCCTGTGCCTCATCCGCCGGCTTACCCAGCGGCAGGCCGTCTATTGTCACCATCGTGTCCGACCCGATGCACACGGCCTCCGGGTGCAGCTGCTGTGCTGCCTGCGCTTTGAGCCGCGACAGGCGCACAACTTCCTCGTCAAGCGGCGCGCCTGGGCGCAGCGTTTCATCTGCGTCCGCCGGACAAACGGTAAATTTCTCGGTAATCAGCGCCAGCAGCTCGCGCCTGCGCGGCGAACCGGACGCCAGAACGATTTGCATTATTCGACTCCTCTTTTGTACAGTCCGTTGGTGAATTCCCCTTCCATGGGGTTGCCTTCCAAAAAGGCACACGCGATGCGCGCGCACTCTTCGGGCGTTTCAATCGTAAACAGCAGCCGCGCGGTCTGCACGCCGAGCGGTCGCACATCCTCACGCAGACAAAGCGCCCGGTTGCCCAGCAGCGTATTACGGCAGCCGTATTCGGGCAGCAGCGCAAACCGCTCGCCGCGGCGGTCGGTCAGGTAAGTGACGCCATTCTTGCAGCTGCATTTGCCGCCGTGCTGACGGCGAATCGCGCAGTTTTCAAAAATCATCAGCGGCAGATGACCGTAGACAATCATTTCGGTTTCCAGCGGCCCGCGCATGTCGCGGATCTGCGCCAGACGCGCCTCAAACGACAGCGTCTGCCGCTGCACGCCCATTTCAGCCAGAGCATACAAGGTCTTGCTGTTGAACGCATTCAGGCCAAAATCGCCGTGCACGGCAAAGCCCAGCCGCCGCGCGAGCGCAATATGACCGAGGTTGCCCGCCAGCACGGTTTTCGTGCCGCGGCTCATTGCTTCGCCCAGCAGCATTTCAATTTCTGGCTGTTCCGCATCCGAAAAGACGCGCGGCAGCACGGCAGGCAGGCCGGTTTGCGCCGCAACATCCAGCGGCACATAGATGGTTTCCAGTCCCAAATCGCGCAGCGCGTCCGCCTGCGCTTTGGTGCGCACAGACGCAGTATAGCCGCAGAAGCCGGTGCGCGGACGGCTATCGTCATCGCGCGCGAGCAGCGGCCCTTCCAGCCAGTCACGCGACGGCGGGGCCGCGCGTTTGGCCAACAGCAGCGCAAGCGCGTCGCGCCGCATGGCGTTAACCGTGGATGCAGGCAGCGCAAGGCCGTCCGCGATCTCAATGCGTAGGTTTTTGATATAAAACGGCGTTCCGCCCGTCTTGCGCAGGGATTTTTCGATCATTTCCGGCGTGGTCGGTCGGGTACGCGCCCGCTCGACCGCGGCGGCAGACGAAACCCCGTCCGCACTGAGCACCGCGCCCGTGTCCTCGCGTGCGGTAAAGCACAGCGAAACCGGCACAAGCGGCGCTTCCTTGCCCTCGGCAAAGCGGTGCGCTGCCTCGTCGTACAGCGACTGCACCTCATGCAGCGGCACATCGGTCTTGGTACCGAACATCGCGTCGCCCTTTTTGCCGGTGTAGTAATCATCGGTAAACCCGTCGCGCGAAAAAACACGCCGCAGTGTGTCGCGCTCCTCCGGGGTGGGGTTCCGGTGCTCACGCAGCAGATCGGCGTATATCTTGGTCACAATCGCAGTGTATTCCGGGCGCTTCATGCGCCCCTCGATCTTGAGCGAGGACACGCCGAGGTCGGCCAGCTCCGCCACATGCCCCGCCAGCGCCAAATCCTTGAGCGAGAGCGGATAACCGCCGCTATACGGCAAGCGGCAAGGCTGCGCGCACAGGCCACGGTTGCCCGAACGCTGTCCGATCACAGCGGACAGATAGCATTGTCCCGAATAGCACATACACAGCGCGCCGTGCACAAACACCTCGGTCTCGACGCCCGCCTGCTCGGTAATCAGGCGCACCTCGTCGCGCGTGCACTCGCGGCTGAGCACCACACGCGAAAAGCCGAGGTCTCGCGCCTGCTTCGCGCCGTCGAGCGTGTGAATGGTCATTTGCGTGGAAGCGTGCAGCGCAAAATCCGGCGCGTGCGCATGAATCAGGCGCGCAAGCCCCAAATCCTGCACGATCAGCGCATCCGCGCCCGCCTCGTACAAAAATTTTGCGTCATGGAGCGCCGCATCCAGCTCGCGGTCGCCCGCAAGGATATTCAGCGTGATATTGGTTTTGACATCCCGCGCGCGGCAATAGGCGATGGCATCCGCCATCTCGTCGGCCGAAAAGCCCTGTGCATTGCGGCGCGCATTGAACGTGCCGAAACCCATATATACCGCACCCGCACCCGACTGCACGGCCGCGCGCACCCCCTCCGGCGAACCGGCGGGTGCCAGCAGTTCTACCTTACTCATTTATGACGATTCCCCGGATGCCCTGCGCTGTTGCGATTGACCTGCTGCCGCAGCGCGGTATTCTCCGCCTCGAGCGCGCGGCATTTGGCTTCCGCCGCCTCGGCCGCCGTCTTGGCCTTGATATATTCATCGGCAAGGTTGACCGTCGCCAGCGCCAGCGCGCGCGTGGAAGCAAACGACGTCGAACCGCCACATTCCACGATGGTCTGCCGCGCCAGATCAGCCACCTCATTCATATATTCCACAGATTCATCCGCCAGCATGGTATACTGCTGTCCTGCGATCTGTATGGTCACACGGTTTGCCATGCAAATCCTTCCTTTCGCAAAATAGTCGCTCAAAAGGCATAATTTGATAAAATATAGTATACCACAACCCTTTCCCTTTTGGAACACAAAATCTGTGCAAAGATATGACATCCGCCCCCTGTTTTTTGTACACAACGATGTCGGCGCGCAAATTTGTAAAAGATTGTTGTTTGCCTTGTGTGCTGCGCTGCACTGTGCTAAAATAGAAATGAATTATTCCGTCCGGGCGGGACCCCGGACAGACATCAGGTGAGATTTATGCTGCATATCAACGAGGTCCGCCGCATCGTAGTCAAGGTGGGTACCTCGACGCTGACATACGAAAACGGAAAGCTCAACATCCGCCGCATCGAACGGCTGGTGCGCACGATCAGTGATCTGCAAAACCGCGGGTTCGACATGGTGCTCGTCTCCTCGGGCGCGGTGGGCGTAGGCGCTGCCAAGCTGGGCCTTGGCGGACGGCCGCGCGAGCTTGCCATGAAACAGGCCGCCGCGGCGGTCGGACAGTGCGAGCTGATGCATATTTACGACAAAATGTTCCTTGAATATGGCATCAACGTCGCGCAGATCCTGCTCACGCGCGAAAACATCATCGACGATGACCAGCGTGAAAACATCCACAACACCTTCACCGCGCTGATGCGCACGGGCGTTGTGCCGATCGTCAACGAAAACGACACGGTCGCTACCGCCGAGCTCAAGCACATCGAAAACTTCGGCGATAACGACACCCTTTCCGCCGTGGTCGCGCGCATGTGCGACGCGGACCTGCTGGTCATCTTCTCAGATATCGACGGGCTGTATGATTCTGACCCGCGCAAAAACCCGCAAGCCAAGCTGATTGGGCATGTCACCAAGATCGACGCCAAGATTCGCCGCATGGCGGGCGGCGCAGGCTCGGCGCACGGTACGGGCGGCATGGCGACCAAGATCACCGCCGCCGAACTGTGCATGGATGCGGGCATCCCCATGCTGGTGGCCAACGGCGATAAGGACGATATTCTGTATGACATTGTGGACGGCAGGCCGGTCGGCACGCTGTTTGCACGGGAGGAGGAGCGCGCATGACAAAATTCCACTTGCATCGGCTGACCGACGTACTTTGCGGCGGCAATCTGCGTGTTTTCTCCAAAGCACAGGTGATCGCAGCGCTCATTGGCGGGGCCATCGGCGCGTTTATCGGCGTGCAGGCATACTGTCACGGCTGGCTGGGCTGATTCCTGCCGAACACGATACGTAATTTCTGAACAAACGAGGTGAAACGCCATGCGGCAACTGCTGGAAATTGCCGAGGATGCGCGCCGCGTCAAGCACGCGGTGGCAAAGCTCGGCACAAACGATAAAAACCGCGGCCTGCTCGCCATTGCGGATGCGCTCATCGCGCACGCGGACGAGATCATCGCCGCCAATCAAACCGATATCGAAAACGGCCGCGCCGCCGGTCTGGCGGACGGTCTGATCGACCGGCTGATGCTGGACGAAAAGCGCATCGCAGGCATTGCGGAGGGCTGCCGGCAGGTGGCCGCGCTGCCCGACCCGGTTGGCGAGGTGCTGGGTATGCATAAGCGGCCCAACGGTCTGCTGATCGGGCAGAAGCGCGTACCGATGGGCGTTATCGGCATCATTTATGAGGCGCGCCCCAACGTCACAGTCGATGCGGCGGCGCTGTGCTTCAAGGCGGGTTCGGCCTGCATCCTGCGCGGCGGCAAGGAGGCGTTCCATTCCTCTATGTGCCTGACCCAGCTCATGCGCGACGCGCTCGCAGCCGAAGGGCTGCCCGCGGACGCGATCAATCTGGTCGAAGATACCTCGCGCGACAGCGCCAACCAAATGATGAAGCTCAACGGCTATCTGGATGTACTCATCCCACGCGGCGGCGCGGGGCTGATTCGCGCGGTCGTGCAAAACGCGACCGTTCCGGTCATCGAAACCGGCACGGGCAACTGCCATGTGTATGTGGATGCTTCCGCCGATCTCGATATGGCGCAGCGCATTCTGGTCAACGCCAAGTGCCAGCGGCCGAGCGTATGCAACGCGGCCGAAAGCCTGCTGGTGCACAAGGATGTCGCCGCACAGTTCCTGCCCATGGCGGCAGAGGGTCTTGCGCCCGACGGCGTTGTGCTGCACGGCTGCCCGCGCACTATGGAGATTCTCGGCAATACGGTACTGCCCGCAACCGACGAGGACTACGGCCGCGAATATCTCGGCTATGAAATTTCCTGCAAGGTGGTGGACTCGCTCGACGAGGCCATCGACCACATCAACCGCTTCAACACCGGCCACTCCGAATGCATCGTCACCCGCGACTATACCGCGTCGCAGCGTTTTCTTGACGAGGTGGACGCGGCGGCGGTCTACGTCAACGCCTCCACCCGCTTTACCGACGGCTTTGAATTCGGTTTCGGCGCGGAAATCGGCATTTCCACCCAGAAGCTGCACGCGCGCGGCCCGATGGGACTGACCGCGCTGACCACCACCAAATATATCATTTATGGAAATGGACAGGTGCGCTGATGAACAAAACCATGGAAAAGGAATACAAGTGGCGCGCAAATGAAGGATTGCTGGGACAGGCGCTTTTATGGGCTTCCTCCCGCATTGGCTCGCAAAGCCGCACGCTGCACATGCAGTCGCAGTATTTCGACACGGCGGACGGCTTTCTGCGCGGGCAGCAAGCGGCGCTGCGCATGCGGAAAGAAAACGACCGCAGCGTCTGCTGCCTCAAGCTGCGCAACGAAAACACACCCGATGGGATGCGCGCGCACGAGGAATACGAATGCCTGGCGCAGACGGTTGCCGAAGGGCTTGCCATTCTGCCCAAAAAGGGCGCGCCGCTGACGCTCTGTGCGCAGGCGCTCGCCGCCCCGCTGGAGGTAATCTGCACGGTGAATTTCCGACGCTGCGCCATTCTGCTGCAACAGGGCAATACCGTATGCGAGCTGGCGCTCGATCAAGGCACACTGCGGCA
>DXDZ01000014.1 GCA_019115185.1 Candidatus Agathobaculum merdipullorum | reverse complement strand
ATTGAGTTCGCCAACGAAAAAACCGTTGACTTGAATATCTTTGAGGCTTATGCTATACTTGTTTCTGTATGAATCCGCAAGATAATCCTGCGCGGGACTCATACAGGCTTTACTGCAAATGGGGCAATTTTACAATGGCGTCTTTGAAAACAATGTAGCCATTTACTGTGCCAATTTGAAGCCGATATTGAGCCGATTTCGTGCCAATACAACTTTCCACAACTTTTTTACAACTTTTGCCCCGAACCAGACGGCACAGGAGGACACACTATGGAATCCAATAAGTTAGAAAAACCTCGTAAAAATGGCACTTTTTCAACCTTACGGGGCGTGATGAATCCGCATGAAGAGGACAGAGGGGTGTTCCCGACGATGAAGCCGCTGGATTCGAAGAAGGACGAAGTTAAGGATGAAAAAGCGGAAGAACATCCGGCGGAAAAGATTGATTTTTCTCAGGTGAAGATCGAGCCACTGTTTGAGGAAATGGTTGATTTTGACACTTTCAGCAAGTCCGATTTCCGTGCCGTTAAGGTAGAGGCGTGTGAGGCAGTTCCCAAATCAAAGAAGCTGCTGAAGTTTACTCTGAACGATGGAACAGATCGGAAACGCACGATTTTAAGCGGAATTCATGAGTATTACGAGCCGGAAGAGCTGGCCGGAAAAACCTGCATCGCAATCACAAATCTCCCGCCGAGGAAGATGATGGGCATCGATTCCGAAGGTATGCTGATTAGTGCTATCCATGAATATGATGGAAAAGAAGCATTGAATCTGCTGATGGTGGATGATAAGATTCCGGCAGGAGCGAAGCTGTATTAAAACTTTGCCAAAGACTCCGAAAAGCAGGATTTTTTGGTATAGTACAACAAGTGAAATCCTCTATAATGGGCTTTTTTAAGATGAAGCCGCTGGAAAACTGAAACAAACTGTAATAGAAATGAACAGGACTGCCGAATGATCGGCGGTCCTGTTTTATGTATGCACGCACGCTTTTCAGTGGTAGAAACGCGGAAAATGTGTGAATAGGGGAGGGACATGAATGCGTTGACGGAGTGTGTCACTCCGACTATAATGTAGAAGAACTGCAACAGAGAAAACTGGATACATGGAAAGGAGCGAGCAGTATGCTGGAAGTTGGTACAAAAGCCCCGGATTTTACCCTGCCCGATAAGAACGGAAACCAAGTCAGCCTGTCTGATTTTTGGGGCAAGAAAGTGGTTTTATATTTTTATCCCCGAGACAATACGCCCGGCTGCACCCGTCAGGCCTGCGCCTTTGCCCAGAATTACGGTGCGTTTCAGGAGAAGAATGTCGTGGTCATCGGTATCAGCAAGGATTCGGTGGCTTCGCACCTGAAATTTGCGCAGAAATACGAGCTGCCATTTGTGCTGCTCTCCGACCCGGAGCTGCAAGCCATTCAGGCTTATGGCGTCTGGCAGGAAAAGAAGCTCTATGGCAAGGTGGGCATGGGCGTGGTGCGCTCCACCTATCTTATCAATGAGCAGGGCATGATCGAAAAGGTGATGCCCAAAGTGAAGCCGGATACCAATGCCGCCGAGATATTAGCGTATCTGGCGGGAGAATAACGGACGAGGCAAGGCCTGTTGCGCCAGCTCAACGGTATGAGGGAGAATATGAAAATTATCATTTCACCGGCGAAAAAGATGAAAGTGGATACGGACACACTGCCGTGGCAAGATTTGCCATGTTTCCTTGACAAGGCGGAAAGTTTGTATGAAAAGCTCCGCTCGATGTCGTATGAGGAACTGAAAAAACTCTGGAAGTGCAATGATGGCATTGCCGCGCAGAATGTGGAGCGACTGAAAAACACGGATTTGCGCACGCGCTTGACTCCGGCGATTTTGTCCTACGAGGGCATTCAGTATCAGTACATGGCGCCCGGCGTGTTCACGGAGGAACAGCTTGCCTATGTGCAAGCGCATCTGCGCATTCTTTCCGGGTTGTATGGTGTGCTGCGCCCCTTTGACGGGGTAACACCTTACCGGCTGGAGATGCAGGCCAAGCTGCAAAATGATGGGGCAAAAGACCTGTACGAATACTGGGGCAGCGAGATTGCAGACCAGCTGTATCAGGAAACCGACTGCATCATCAATCTCGCGTCAAAGGAGTACAGCGTCTGTGTCTCTCGACACAAGAAGCCGGGGACACGGTTTATCACCTGTGTGTTCGGAGTGGAGAAGTACGGCAAAATCGTGGAGAAGGGGACGCTGTGCAAGATGGCGCGCGGAGAAATGGTGCGCCATCTTGCGGAAGCCCATGCCAATAATCCCGAGGCACTCAAAGATTTTGCCTGCTTAAACTATGCGTTTTCCCCGGAACACTCGGATGAAAGTACCTATGTATTCCTGTTGAACAAGTCATCGGAACGCGGAGCATAGCATGGATTTTTCCCAATTCAAAACACAATATTCGATTTCTTTGGATGCGCAGCAGGAAGCAGCGGTACAGACTGTGAACGGGCCGGTGCTGCTGCTCGCAGTACCTGGCAGCGGCAAGACCACCGTTCTGGTGACGCGGCTTGGATATATGCGCTATGTGCGGGGCATCCCGCCCGAGCGCATCCTCACCATGACCTACACGGTAGCCGCTGCACGGGATATGCAGGCGCGGTACGCCGCTTTTTTCGGCGCAGAGGAAGCGCAGCGTCTGGAATTTCGAACCATCAATGGGGTGTGCAGCCGGATCATTCGCTATTACGAGCGTACGATGGGCCGCACCGCCTTTCGGCTTCTGGAGGATGGCGCACAGAAAAGTGCGCTCATCAGCGAGCTGTACCGGACGCAAAGCAAGGAGTTCGCTACGGAAAGCACGGTCAAATCGCTCCAGACTGCGCTCACCTATGCCAAAAATCAGATGCTCAAAGGGGAAGCGTTGTCCGCAGTCGAGGTGGAAGGGGTCGATTTTGCTGCATTCTTTGCGGCATACGACAAGGCGCTGCGCGAGCGACAGCTGATGGACTACGATGACCAGATGGTTTATGCCCTTCGGATTTTGCGGCAGTACCCCGAAATCCTGCGCGCGGTGCAGGCGCGCTATCAGTATTTTTGCGTGGACGAAGCGCAGGATACTTCTAAAATTCAGCATACCATCATCCGACTGCTGGCTGGGCAGAGCGGCAACCTGTTTATGGTTGGCGATGAGGATCAGAGTATTTATGGCTTCCGCGCCGCATACCCGCAGGCGTTGACCGAGTTCGATACCGTCTACCCGCACGCCAAGGTGCTGTATATGGAGCAGAATTACCGCTCCACGCGGCAGATTGTGGCGGCTGCCGATCGGTTCATTCAGAAAAATCACAACCGCCGTCCCAAACATATGAAGGCCACGCAGGGCAGCGGCCCAGCGGTGCACGAATGCTCGGTCTATGATCGGCAGAAGCAGTATGCCTATCTCTGCAAACTGGCGGAAAACTGCACGGTCGAGACTGCCGTTTTGTATCGGGATAACGACAGTGCGCTGCCGCTCATTGACCGGATGGATCGTGCGGGCATCCCTTACCGCTGCCGACAGGTGGAAAGCCTGTTTTTTACCAACCGAGTGGTGCGCGACATCACGGATATCATTCGCTTCGCGCAGAACCCGAACGACGGTGAGCTATTTCTCAGCCTGTATTACAAACTGGGGGCGGGTATCAGTAAGGTCGTGGCGCAGGTCGCTGCTGACCGCGCCGAAGCGGAGGGCGAGACGATTCTCGGGTGTATCGCGGTTTCCTCGGCCGCCTCGCCGTGGACGCAAAAGCAGTGCAGGACGCTGCAAACCCACCTGAACAATCTGCTGCGCGAGCGGGCGGATAAGGCCGTGTATCGCATTGTCCACTTCATGGGCTACGGCGACTATCTAAAGGACCGGGGCGGCGATCTGAGCAAGGCGGATATTCTTGAAGCCTTGGGGACGCAGGAGCCTACGCCGGAACGGCTGCTCGACCGTCTGGAGGAGCTGCGGGAAGTGGTACTGCGTGGCGGCACGAACGCGGATTGCCCCTTTGTCCTGTCCACCATCCACTCCAGCAAGGGGCTGGAATACGAGCGGGTGATTCTGATGGACGTGGCGGACGGTCTGCTGCCCAAGGTGCTGCCCGGACTGGATGCCGAGCAGGAGGAACTCGACGCTTACGAGGAGGAGCGGCGGCTGTTCTATGTGGGACTGACGCGCGCCAAGCGGGAGCTGGGCATCATGACGTTCCGCAAAGTGGGCTTGGAATCGACCTTTGCGAGGGAAATCTTTCCGCTGAAGGGCGACCAAACACAGCCCGCGGCGGTCAAAAAGTCTGTCGTCCGGCAGGAGCCGGATGCAGCTCGCATCGCAGCCATTGCCAAGGATTACATCCCCGGTGTGCGGCTGGTACATAAGGCGTTCGGCCCCGGCACATTGGTCAGTCGCAGCGGGGATATCGGCGTGATCGCCTTTGACAGCGGAGAGACCAAAAAGATTGCGGTTCCCGTAGCGCTGCGAGTCGGACAGCTTCGCCGAGGATAAAACGAACGCGGCGGCTGGATGAAAAGAACACAGAAAAAAGGACAAAATACGCCGATTTTATCGTCTGATACAATTTTAATAACGATCTTGCAAATGGGAAACAGCTATGATAAACTAAATTGGTCGTAGGATTGGATTCAATTGGAAAAAACGGGATTCGGTCCGAAATACGATGCAATTAGATGGACAGGCGGCTTCGCTGGCAAAAATGACAAGCAATGGAGACGAATGTCAATATCGTCAGAAGGGTTTTAAAATGTGCGGACATGTTACAATATTGCAGAGATGTAGAAGTATCTGTGATGTTTGGTTGGATATTTCTGCAAGGAAGCCGCTCTGCGTGAAGCCATAAAACGCCTGACAAAGCCTGGACATGCGTTCAGACTTTTGGCATTTCAAATAAAAGGGAAGGAACACATATGGAGCGCGTGAGATATTTGGGACGGCGAAAAGGCCGCCGCCCTGCCATGCATGCTGCGATGGTGGTTGCATTGGGCTTTCTGATTATTATTTTGACCGGTGCGGTGCTGCTCACGCTGCCTATATCCGCCCGGAGTGGGGAGCCGACAGATTTTCTGGACGCTCTGTTCACCGCGACTTCGGCTACCTGCGTGACGGGATTGGTCACGGTCGGCACAGCGACACACTGGTCTGGTTTTGGGCAGGTGGTCATTCTGCTGTTGATTCAGATCGGCGGACTGGGCTTTATGTCTCTTGCGTCGATTGCGTCCTTTCTTACCCGCCGCACCATCACGCTGCGCGAGCGCATGGTGATGAGCGCAGGACTCAACCTTACGGAAAACGCCGGTATTGTTCGGCTGACCCGCCGCGTGCTGCTGGGCACGCTTGCCTTTGAAGGGGCGGGTGCATTGCTGCTTGCGACGCGGTTCGTTCCGCGTGTGGGACTGTGGCAGGGCATCAAAATGGGCGTGTTCCATTCGGTGTCTGCCTTTTGCAATGCCGGATTTGATCTGATCGGCACGCCGGACAACCCATTTGCGTCGCTGACAGGTTATGCGGACGATTGGCTGGTGAACCTGACGATCATGGCACTGATTGTCATTGGCGGACTGGGCTTTTTCGTTTGGGGCGATATTTGGGATAAACGCCGTTTCCGCCGTCTGCGGCTGCACACCAAGCTGGTGCTGGTCACAACCGCACTGCTGCTTTGTGTGGGCTTTTTGCTGACGCTGATCTTTGAGTGGGGCAATCCGCAGACGCTCGGCGCAATGCCCACGCAGGATAAAGTGCTTGCTGCAGCGTTCCAATCTGTCACGCTGCGCACGGCGGGCTTCAATACCATTGATCAGGCGGCGCTTACCGGCCCCTCGCAGGCGGTCGCCTGCCTGCTGATGATGATAGGTGGCTCGCCCGGCTCGACGGCGGGCGGCATTAAGACAGTGACGGCGGCTGTGCTGGTGCTCAGTGCGATCTCCGCGCTGCGCGGCCGCACGACGGTGTCGGCCTTTGGCAGGACAATCGTTTCGCGCAGCATTATGAATGCGGTCACGATGATGATTGTGGGCGGTATGCTCAGCCTGACGGGTGCGTGTGTGATTTCCTATGTGGAGAGCGCACCGTTCGGCGCGTGTCTGTTTGAAGCGGTGTCAGCGTTTGCAACGGTTGGCCTTTCTATGGGGCTGACACCTACGCTGCATACGATTTCTCACCTGATTTTAATTTTGTTGATGTATCTGGGGCGCGTTGGCGTGCTGACTTTGGGCGTTGCGGTGCTGATGCGCCATCGGGAGCCGCCCAAAATGCAGTATCCAGATGCGGATGTAATGGTAGGATAAACGAATTTCGGATCAATCGAAGGAGACTGGGAGAATGCGATCCTTTTTGGTGATCGGTCTGGGCCGGTTTGGCTCAGCTTTGGCGCGGGAACTGGCTTCGCTGGGGCAGGAGGTACTTGCGCTGGACGAGGATGAGGAAAACGTGCAGCACATCGCGGATGATGTGACGCAGGCGATTCGCGGCGACGCGCAGGACGAAGCGGTGCTGCGCTCGGTCGGTGCGCGCAATTTTGACTGCTGCGTCGTTGCTGTAGGTACGGATATGGAAGCGAGTATCCTGATTACGGTAATGCTCAAGGAACTCGGCGCGAAATATGTGGTGGCTAAGGCGCAAAGCCCGGTGCATGCCCGTGTGCTCGAGCGCGTGGGCGCGGACCGCGTGGTGCTTCCGGAAAGTGAAATGGGGCAGCGGCTGGCGCAGCGGCTGGTGCGCACCAATGTGGTCGATTACATCGGTGTATCGGACGATTTCTCCATTCTGGAAATCCATCCGCCCAAGAGCTGGATCGGCCGTTCGCTCGGCCAGCTGGGAGTGCGTGCGCGTTATCAGGTGAATGTGTTGGCCATCCGTCACGGCGAGGGTGGACAGGTGGATGTCACACCGCAGGCGAGCCAAGTGATTGGTGCGGACGATCTGCTGATCGTGATCGGCACAAACGAAAACGTGGATAAGCTGGTGGAGCTGCATTGATAACGATTGAAAGCCGTCAGAACAGTGCGCTGCGGCATCTGGCGCGGCTGGGACGGGAACGAAAATACCGCCGCAGCACGGAGGAAATGCTGTGCGAGGGCGAAAAGATGCTGGAAGAGGCGCTGCGCTCGGGCGCCCGGCCCGGCGTGCTGCTGGTGCGCGAGCGGGCGAGGGACGGCTTGCCGGATGGCCTGCTGGAACGCGCCGCGCAGGCGGGCGCTGCGCTTTACTGTGCACCGGATGCACTGTTTGAACTTGCCAGCGATGTGGAAACACCGCAAAACGTGATTTTCTCCTGCAAGCAGCCGCACTGGACCGCGGACGCGCTGGACGGTAAAGCGCAGGTGCTTTTGCTGGACGGTTTGCAGGACCCGGGCAACCTTGGCACGATTTTACGCACCGCAGAAGCTTTTGCGCTCGGTGCCGTTGTGTTGTGCGAGGGCTGCGCCGATCCGTTTTCGCCCAAGGTCGTGCGCTCGACGATGGGGGCGGTGTTACGCCTGCCGTGCGTGCGGCTGCCGCTGACGGAAGCGATCGAGCGGTTGCATGCGCAGGGGCTGGCGGTTTATGCAACCGCGCTGCATGCAGACAGTGTGCCGCTGGGCACGGTGCCGCTGGATCATGCGGCGGTCATCATCGGCAGCGAAGGGCGTGGCGTAACGCCGCAGGCAATTACGCTCAGTGACCGGCGCGTGATTATCCCGATGCACGGGCGGGCAGAGTCGCTCAACGCAGGCGTTGCGGCGGCGATTGTGATTTATGAAATGACAAAATGAGGAGGCGTGCAGTATGTCCTCAAGGTTGAGTTATGTTTGGCTTGCCACCCGGCGCGCAGTGAGCGCGGGGACGGCAGCGGGCCTGCTGCGCGCGTTCGGCTCGCCCGAGGCGGTATTTGCCGCCGACCGGGCGGCGCTGACCACAGCACGGGATTGTCCGCTACGCAAGGTGCAGGTGGATGCGCTGTGCGCTAAAAGCACAGACGAAGCAGAGCATATTGTGGCGCAGTGCGCCAGAGACGGCATCCAAATCATCACATTGGGCGACAGCGCCTATCCCGACAGGCTGCGCGCCATCGAAAATCCGCCGGTCGTGCTGTATGTGCGCGGCAAGTGGCCGGATTTTGATGTCACGCCCGGTATTGCCGTAGTCGGCACGCGCGAGGCCACGCCTTACGGTCTGCAAACCGCGGAGCGCATCGGCAGCGCCTTGGGAAAAGCCGGATTTATTACGGTCAGCGGTATGGCGCTCGGTAACGATGGCGCGGCGCACCGCGGTGCACTGCGGGCTGGCGGCTTGACCGTTGCCGTGCTTGCGGGCGGTGTGGATGTCTGCTATCCACCGCAGCACCGCAGCCTGATGGGCGATATTTTGCTGTCCGGCGCGATCATCAGCGAATATCCGCCCGGCACCGAGCCGCGAGGCGAACATTATCATGCCCGCAACCGCATCATCAGCGGCCTTTCGGTCGCGGCGGTGATCGTGGAAGCGCCGTGCTACCGTTCGGGCGCACTGATTACCGCGCGGGCTGCGCTCGATCAGGGGCGCGATGTGTATGCCGTCCCCGGCGCGCTGGATGCGCCGCAGTCGGCGGCCTGCAATGAGCTGATCGAAAAGGGCGAAGCGGCGCTGCTGCGCAGCCCGGAAGCGCTGGTGCGGACATACAGCGGACTGCTGCATAAGCAAACCGGGCCATACCGTCCGCCGCGTCCCATGCGGGCACCGAAAAAGACACAGGCGGTGCGTCAAACACCGCACAAGCGTGAAACACCCGCGTCCCCGCAGTCCGGTACGCTGCCGGATAGTCTGAGCGGCGACGAGCGCCGCATCGCAGAGCTGGTGCAGCAGGGCGTGGGTACACCGGAAGATTTGATCGAGCGCTGCGGCCTGCCTGCGCCGCGTGTGATGAGCCTGATCACCATGCTGGAGATGGATGGTATTCTGCGCCGCGAAAAGGGCAGACTGGTGATGGGCTGTCAGTAAATGAACCTCGGCTGCCATTGTGGCGGCCGCTAACGGAGGAAAAACATGTCGAAATTAGTCATCGTGGAGTCTCCTGCCAAGGCAAAAACCATTGGCAAATATCTGGGGTCGGGCTATGTGGTCAAGGCCTCGATGGGGCACTTGCGCGATTTGCCGAAAAAAAAAATGAGCGTCGATATTGAGCACGATTTCAAACCGGAATATGTGCCGATCGAGGGAAAAGATAAAATTATCAAGGAAATTCGCAGCGAAATCCGTAAGAGCGATTTCGTTTATCTCGCAACTGACCCTGACCGCGAGGGAGAAGCCATTTCGTGGCATATCAAGGAACTGTTCAAGTTAAAGGACAAGGATTCCAAGCGCGTGACTTTCAACGAGATCACCAAACCAGCGGTCAAGTACGGCATCGAGCATCCGCGCGATATTGACATTGATCTGGTCAATGCGCAGCAGGCGCGCCGTATACTCGACCGTATCGTGGGTTATGAGCTGTCTCCTTTCCTGTGGCGCAAGGTCAAGCGCGGTCTTTCTGCGGGTCGTGTGCAGAGCGTTGCGACCCGTTTGGTCGTGGACCGCGAAAACGAGATTCGCGCCTTTGTTCCCGAGGAATACTGGACAATCGAAGCACTGTTGCAAACCGCAGACGGCGGCCGCTTTACCGCGCGCTACTATGGCGATACAACGGGCAAGGTGGAGCTGAAAAACGAGGAACAGGCACAGGCGGTCATGAATGCCGTGACTGGCAAACCGTTTACCGTGGGCGATATCAAGCGCGGCAAGAAAAAGCGCACGCCCGCGCCGCCGTTTATTACTTCGACCTTGCAGCAGGAAGCCAGCCGCAAGCTGAATATGACGCCGCGCCGCACGATGAGCATCGCGCAGGAGCTGTATGAAGGTATTGAGCTGGGCGAGTACGGCCTGACCGGTTTGATCACCTACATGCGTACCGACTCGCTGCGCCTGTCAGACGAAGCCACGGCTGCCGCCGCGGGCTTCATCCGCGGCCGTTACGGCGACGAGTACTATCCCGGCAAGCCGCGCGTGTTCAAAACCAAGGGCAATGCGCAGGACGCGCACGAAGCGATCCGTCCGTCGGATGTCAAGCTCCTGCCGGATGAGATTCGTCAGTACCTGACCCCCGACCAGTACAAGCTGTATAAGCTGATCTGGTCGCGCTTTGTCGCGTGTCAGATGGCGGATGCGCTGCTGGACACGGTTTCGGCGGATATTGTGTGCGAGGGACAGGTGTTCCGCGCCTCCGGCCACACGGTTGCGTTCCCGGGCTTTACTGCGGTGTATGAAGAGGGCACGGATGACGAGAAAAAGGGCGATGCCGGTAAGCCGCTGCCGCGCTTTGCCGAGGGCGACACGCTCACGGTCGAAAAGCTCGACCCCGCGCAGCACTTCACCCAGCCGCCCGCGCGCTACACCGAGGCATCGCTGATCCGTGCAATGGAAGAGCGTGGCATTGGCCGTCCGTCCACTTACGCGCCCACCATTTCGACCATTCTCGACCGCGATTATGTGACCAAGGAAAACCGCGCGCTGCGTCCGACACCGCTGGGCGAGGGCGTGACTGGGCTGCTGGTCGATGAGTTCAAGTCGGTCGCGGATTATGAGTTCACCGCCAATATGGAGGAACAGCTCGATGAGGTAGAAGCGGGCAAGCTGGACTACATCCAGCTTTTGCATACCTTCTATGACGGCTTTGAAAACGCGCTCAAACAGGCGGAAGTAGACCTTGAGGGCAAGCGCATCAAGATTCAGGACGAGGTCACGGACGTGATCTGTGACAAGTGCGGCCGCAATATGGTGATCAAGTCCGGACGCTTCGGCAAGTTTTTAGCTTGCCCGGGCTTCCCGGAATGCACCAACACCAAGCCGATCACCGAGGACACGGGCGCAGCCTGCCCGGTGTGCGGCGCAAAAGTGGTCAAGAAAAAATCCGCGCGCGGCTATGTGTATTACAGCTGCGACACCTATCCGACCTGTCAGTTTATGACATGGGATAAGCCGCTCAAGACCAAATGCCCGAACTGCGATTCCTCGCTGTTCCGTCATACCGACCGTGACTCCAAGGAGGTTACCGATGTGTGCCTGCGCGAGGGCTGCGGTTATAAGGAGCTGGTCAAGGAGGGCTTGCCACCCGAGGAGGCCGAGAAGAACCGCCAGCGCCGTGAAGCGCGTGCCGCGAAGGCGGCTGAGCGCGCGGCGGCAAATGCTGCGGCAGAGGCCGAGGGCGAAGCGGAGGAAAAGCCCAAAAAGGTGACGAAAAAGGCAACGACTGCGAAAAAGAAGCCGGCGAAAAAGCAGGTGCCGTGGATGACCAAGACCACGAACCGCTTTAAGAAGCTGAAAGAAGAGGATGTGCAGGCACTCACCAAAACCCAGCAGGCACAGTATGCGAAGGCACTGGAGAAGTATGAAGCCGAAAAGGCGGCAGAGAAGGCGGCAAAGGCAAAAAAGCCTGCCCGTAAGTCTGCGAAAGCGAAGGAGGCCGCGGATGAGTAATCAGGTAACGGTCATCGGCGCGGGCCTTGCGGGCTGCGAAGCTGCTTGGCAGCTCGCGCAGCGCGGTATTTTGGTGCGGCTGTGCGAAATGAAGCCGCAGCAGCACTCGCCTGCGCACCATTCGGATGATTTTGCGGAGCTGGTTTGCTCCAACTCGCTACGCTCGGATGAATTGAGCAATGCCGCAGGTCTGCTCAAAGAGGAACTGCGCCGTTTGGACAGTCTGATTCTCGCCTGCGCGGACGAGAACCGCGTCGAAGCGGGCGGCGCGCTTGCGGTTGACCGCGAAGCGTTTGCGCGTGCGGTGACCGAAAAAATCAAAAACCATCCGAACATAGAAATCGTTTACGGAGAAGTGACCGAAATTCCCGAGGGGAAAGTGGTTGTCGCGTCCGGCCCGCTGACCTCGGATACGTTGTTCGACGCAATCCATCGCAAGGTCGGCGGCGAGTTCCTGCATTTTTACGATGCCGCAGCGCCCATCGTCACAGCGGAGAGCATCGACATGGATTCCGCCTATATCGCTTCGCGTTATGGCAAGGGCACAGCGGACTATATCAACTGCCCGTTTTCCAAAGAGGAATATGACGCATTCTGGAACGCGCTGACCACGGCGGAGGAAGCGCCCGTGCATGGGTTTGAGGACTCCAAGGTGTTTGAGGGATGCATGCCGATCGAGGTCAACGCTCGACGCGGGTACGATACGGTGCGTTTCGGCATTCTCAAGCCCATCGGTCTGCCCGACCCCAAGACGGGCAAAGACCCCTACGCGGTGCTGCAGCTGCGGCGCGACAACGCGCAAGGCACGCTGTACAATCTGGTCGGCTGCCAGACCCACCTCAAGTGGGGTGAGCAGAAGCGTGTATTTTCCATGATTCCGGCGCTTAGAAATGCCGAGTTTGTGCGCTATGGCGTAATGCACCGGAATACGTTTCTGGACTCTCCGCGTCTGCTGGATGCGACCTATGCGCTCAAGGCTGACCCGCGCATCCGCTTTGCGGGGCAGATGACCGGCGTGGAGGGTTATGTCGAGTCCACATCGTCCGGCTGGGTCGCGGGCGTGGCAACTGCACTTGAAATGCAGGGTACGAGCTTGCCGGCGCTCGACCGACAAACCGCGACCGGCGCACTTGCGTGCTATATTTCCGACCATACGGTCGCAAAATTCCAGCCGATGAATATCAATTTTGGCATTCTTGATCCGCTGGGCTATAAAATCAAGGGCAAGCGGGAGAAAAATACAAAAATATCCGAGCGGGCGCTTGAAAAGATCGAAAGTCTGAAAGGGGAGCTTTGATATGAGGATCATCGTGGATGCAATGGGCGGCGATAACGCGCCGGAGTCTGCCGTTATCGGTGGCGCGCTGGCGGCGAAGGAATACGGCGAGCAGGTGGTGCTGGTCGGCCAGCCGGATACGGTGGCGGAAGTCCTGAAAAAGCGCGG
>DXDZ01000013.1 GCA_019115185.1 Candidatus Agathobaculum merdipullorum | reverse complement strand
GCCAAAGCGCCGAGCGGCATCACGGGGCTGGAAACCGCGTTTTCCGTGTGCAATACCTATCTGGTCAAAACCGGGCGGCTGACCCCGATGCAGCTGATCGACAAAATGAGCAAATCGCCCGCCGAGATCTACGGGTTGACCGGCCGCGCGGTGGCCGAGGGCAATCTTGCCCGTCTGGTGCTGCTCGACTGGGACAGCGAGACGGTTTACAAGGCGTATCATTCCAAGGCGGTCAACACGCCGTTTACCGGTATGCCGCTGACCGGCGCGCCGCGCGCCATCGTCACAGGGACGCGCGTCACCGCCCGCTGAACGAAAAATTTGCCTATGCGCGTTAAAAATTGCCAGAACTGCCGCTGTATAATGCGCCGCGTTCCAGTCATACTACCTGTACAACCAGAAATTGCGTATGGGAGGGAACGCGTAAATGAAGGCAACCGGCATTGTGCGCCGTATTGATGATTTGGGTCGCGTGGTCATTCCGAAGGAAATCCGCCGCACCTTGCGTATCCGCGAGGGCGACCCGTCACAGATGACATGGACACGGTCAGAGCGGTTTTCCGTTGGGATGCTGGATCTGGCCAAGCGCTGCGGCTGGTAACTGATTCTTTGCTGAAGAAAGGGCCCTTGAAATCACGTGTGATTTAGCATAGCAATCACAGCAAAACTGTTTTTTCTTATCAACAGGAGGGCCCTACGAATTTCGCAGGGGCCTTCATATTTTTATACTCTATATTTTCGCCAGCTCCCAATTGGCGGCGTAATTTGTCATATTTGAATTTTGCTCAAAGATATCTTGGATGACCGGACGTGTTGCACGCATGTGTTGTATTTTCCTGATGGTATCTGTGCGTCTATGCCGGTTTTTTCAGTTCGTCTTTCCTGCATTCATACCACCAGTGACGTGTTAATTCGCTTGGGATCCTAGATGACATACTGTTTCCCTGGTCATGTCCCCAGTCGCTTGTACTATTTCAGTGCGGCTCCGTCTTGCGCTTTAGCGTACATTCAGTTGCTTCCTTCCAGAATTCAACTTTTTGTCAGCTTCACCAGAGTAGGAAGCGTTGAACTCTTCTTTTACAAGAATAAGTTTGTGCTTGTGTATAGGGTGGGGGACGCCTGATGGCGTCCCCTTTCAGTATTCGTTGATGCGAAAAAGTTTGATTTTGCGTTCTAAGACGTTTTAGACCCGTTGAGGTGCTCACGCACCCATCGGGCTTTTTTATGCCTTAAAACTTCTCTGAAGCGGTGGTCGAGTTTGAGCGTCGTGGCAAGGCGGCAAAGGCGACCCGCACTCTGGTGGACACGGTTTACGAGGCGGCTGGGTTCTCGAAAGAATAACCGCAGGTAGAAGGCTTGTTTTGTATGGACAAGAGGGTACTCTGCGGTGTATAATTGTACAAATATGTAAATAATCAAAGGAGGTCGAGTCATGGCGAATGTGTTTGAGAAGTACGCTGCTGACCTCGAGGCCGAGCAGAAGAAGATAGAGAAGGCCGTTGTTGCCGATACAGCGGCGGACGAGAAGCGCACCACGCTCTCGTTGTCGCTCGCCGTGAGCGATAAGAAGGCTCTCAAGATGATGGCTACGGAGCGCGAGACGACGATTGCAGCAATCATCCACGAGTGGGTGCAGGAGCATCTTGAGGAGGTGGAGAAGTAAATGGCAAAAAGTATAGAAGAAAAGGTGGAAGAACACTTCAAAACACTTTTGGACAACCTCGGCATACGGCATTATGGGAAGACAGAGGAGATTAACGGTTCTATCACCAAGGCACTCAAAGAGGCGAATTCGAAGTCTGGCGGCTCGGGCGTAAACTATCCGGATATCCAGCTCCTGTTACAGAATGAAAATCGCCGGGATATTCCTGTGATGATTGAGGCTAAAGGAACAAAGGGGAAGCTGGAAAAACTGACATCCAACGGTGATATTGAACTTGTGAGCGGCGACAAAAATCCGAATCGAGCCGTGCAACAGTTTGCCGTGAACGGTGCTTTGCACTACGGTATGGCGATTCTGGATGAGGGCACATACAGCGAAGTCATCATCATCGGCATCAACGGTACAACACTTGAAGAGGGGTGCGTTAAGGACCCTGAGGCCAAGGCATATTACGTATCGCAGAAGAATGACAGAATTCCAAAAGAGCTTGCCGACTTTACTTTCGTGGAAATGAAGAGGTCGAACATTGACGCGTTTTTTGCCAAACTTGACAAGCTTTCACTGACGAAAGTCGAGAAAGAGAAACTCAAACGCGACAAAGAAGAGCTGCTGGAGCAAAGCATCAAGGGAATCCATCAGAGGATTTACGATGATGCGAGCATCAAAACTTTACTTGGTACAAACGAGAAGCTGTACCTGTTCTGCGGCCTTATTATGGCGGGGCTTACGACGGAGGGTGTGAAGCCGCTGGAAGTAGCAGATTTTTATTCTAACGACGACCATGACGACAACGATGGGAACATTGTTTTGCGTAGGACAAAAGCATTCCTGCGCAAGAAAAATTGCTCGACCGACAAGGTCAACATGGTGTTGAACTATTTAAAGCCCGTGTTCGAGAAACGCGATCTTTGGAAGCCTGTGAATGGCGAAAGCACCATAAAGTCCATTTACAGACAAGTCAAAGAGGATATATTGCCGCTTCTTGAAAGCAATATTCACCTTGATTTTACGGGCAAAATTTTGAATAGTCTAAGCGATTGGGTTGCTATTGAGAACGACAAGCTCAACGATGTGGTATTGACTCCACGCTTCGTGACAACTTTGATGGCGCGAATCACGAGAACGGATATGGATTCGTTCGTATGGGATACTTGTATGGGTTCGTCCGGTTTCCTGGTGTCGGCTATGGAAATCATGATCGACGACGCAAAAAAACACATCAAGGACGTGCAGTCACTGAATAGCAAGATTGACCACATCAAGCATAATCAGCTACTTGGTATCGAAATTCTTGGCAATATCTACATCCTTGCCGTCCTCAACATGATTCTTATGGGCGACGGTTCCTCTCAGGTTATCTGCGGAGATTCGCACAAGGAGGGCCCGAAGTTCATCAAAAGCCATAGAGATACGTTTCCTGCGAACGTGTTCCTACTGAATCCGCCCTATTCGGCGCCAGGCAAAGGTCTCATCTTTGTTGATGAAGCGTTGTCGCGCATGGAGACGGGATATGGTGCTGTTCTGATTCAGGAGAATGCGGGCAGCGGGTCGGGTGACGTATATGCAAAGAAGATTTTGCAGAAGAATACGCTGATTGCAAGCATCCACATGCCGGATGACCTGTTTAGCGGCAAGTCATCTGTGCAGACAGCAATCTACTTGTTCCGAGTCAACCGCCCACATGAGGCTGATGACGTTGTGACGTTTATTGACTTTTCGGAAGATGGATATACTCGCCAAAATCGCAAGAAGTCCACGCAGAAGGTTAACTTGCGAAATACAGACCACGCACTTGAACGCTATGACGAAGTAGCGGCAATTTGTCTTGGCAAGAAACCAAAGACGAATTACTACACTGAAACAAACGGCCTTGTCATCAAAGATACAGTCTCGCTGAATGGTGATGACTGGACCTTTAACCAGCATAAGAAGATTGACACCACGCCTATAGAAGATGACTTTAAGACGGCTGTAACGGATTATCTGAGATGGAAAGTGAGCGTGTTTTTGAAAAACGAGGTGAACACAAATGTTTAAGGACTTTTACATTAAGGATTTGTTTGAAGTAATTAACAACCCGCAACTTGATAAAGAGAACTTCACTTTCAATGAGTCGGCAGAGTATCCATATTTCACGAGAACAGAGAATAATAATGGAATATTGGGATATGTCGAATATCTTGATGAGAAGCATAAGATAAAGGGAAATTCTTTAGCTGTTGGCATGATAAGCATGAGGTTCCACTATATGCATCATGATTTTTATGCCGGACAATTCACAAAAACCTTGATACCTAAATTTCAGGGTTTCAACGAGAAAATCGCTATGTATTTCATGGCGATACTAAACAAGCACAGTGAGTATTACCAAAGTTTTCTTGTTAGACATTTTAAGGACAAGGTCAATGAAACCGTAGTTTCTCTCCCTATTGTTGAATCTCCTGACACAGACCACGAATATACAGTCAATGATATCGACTGGCAGTCTATGCAGAGTTATATTGCAGAATTGGAGCAAGATTGTATTGCGGAAGTGGAGCAGGGTTGCATCACTGAACTGGATACCTATCTGGAAGCCACGGGCCTTGACGATTACGAACTAACAGACGAAGACAAGGAAACTCTTAGCCTCGCCCTTCAAAATGCTCACTTGACGAAGCAGGCACTTCGAAAGTTAATTGCAAAAATAGGTAGATAATGCTCTGCAAGACGCACAACCGTGCGAAGGTCAACCAAATGATATCGTGTGTAAAGCCCATCGCTCTTATGAAGTGCCCCCCAAAAGTTAGACAATATTTTCAAATAAGCGTTCATGTCGCATCGTTTCTACTACCGTTCGCTTAAATTTTGGTGAGTAGCGTTTGTTCGGTATTCCTTTCGGTATAATAATGCACCCCACTTGTTATTCAGTATACCATACTGTCTAACAAATGGGGTGCAGTTCACTTATAGACGGCGGGCTTTATAATGAGTTTTTTGTCTTTGGTCCTCCTGTATGAACCAATCAGTGATTTGGTTGTCTTTTTGTTTCCAGATTTCGACGGAGATGCAATTTCGATGGCGTTTGCGATGCTTTGTTGGAGTTTGCTCTCTGGTTGTTCTATATAAAATCGTTTATCTCATGATCGATACAGCGAAAGAAAAGTACGAGTATAAGGGTAAATCTAAGCGGTAATCGCTTTTTTACTGCTTGTGCAGCAAAAATTAATTGCGCGCGTACCTAATTCCCAGCAGTTCCCCTGGTTTTTTATCGAACTGCTGCTGAAACTGCGAGAACGTCATAGTACCTGCCTCCACCTGCTCGAGCAGTTCCTTGCCGCGCAGCTGCACCTGACGGTACCGTCGCAGGATATCCGGATATTGCCCTTTGCGCCGCTGGGCGGCCATCTGGGTGCGGTTGCAAACCTTTCGATACAGTTTTTTGGCCTCGTCCTGATTGACTTTCTGCTGGTGTCGGGACATCGCCCCGATTTCCTTGCAGGTTTTCTCGCCTTTGCCCTCTACCGGACGGTCACAGTAGCAGCTGACCACCGAATAGGGGCGGAAATAGCGGTTGCAATAGGAACACCGGCGCAGGAGGATTTCATTGGCGCAAATCATCTCAAACTCCCACAGGGTGAGGGCCTCCAGTGCATCTGTGACCATATAGGTATGCCCCTCCAGCTGATCCATCTGTGGCGCGATCTCTTTCAGTAGATCGGAACGATATATCCTGTGGACGCTGGTGATACGGAATTGGGGCGACAGCAGCCGGTAGCTCTGTTCCACCATACATTGAAACGACAAATCCTTTTGTTGCATCTGGTGATACCGTTGTAGAATGCCGTGATCCTTTTCGGGATCGCCGCCCATGACCTGATCGAGTAGGGGGAGCAGCTGCGCCTGACAGGTTTTGAGCGTGAAAAAAATCTGCTCCGCTTCCAGCAGCCATGGACGTAGGTCCATGGGGGAAAGCATGGTCTGTTCGCTGTGCGCCCGGGTGCCGTCCAGCACTTCTACATAATGCAGTACATCCATACGGAGTTCTGCGAGATTTTTCGGCTGGAGTGCGGAGAGAAGTCGGTTGCGGATCTGCTGCTCCACCAGTAGCTTCAGCAGCGGATGGCGCGAGGAAAGCGTTTCTTTCAGTCCATGGTACCACGCAACCACCCGCTCACTGTACGTCAGTTCCCACTGCCGGCGCTGTTTCTCCTGCATCCATCTGAATTTGGACAGAGTTCCTTCGTGATCTTCACGGAGGGACTCTGTTTTTTTGATGAGGTCGGTCCAATCCACATCGAGAAAAGCGATCAGCCACGCGCCAAGTGCGTTTTCCGCCACAGTAAAATCGTTCTGGCACACATATTCCCGCTGGTTTTCCAAACTCATTTCATAATAGGGCACCGGATTTCCCCCCCTTTCCACAACGTGTAATACTATTGTACACATAAATACTTTACCACATCTTGTGCTTTGCCACAAGCCACGCTATGCTGATCTTGTGCAAACGAATATGGCCGATTCGCTTTACCACAAATCAAATTTGTGCAAAGGAGGATGCTTTGTGAAAAAGACCGAGTTACGGGAACGCTACGCTGTGATGTTTCCGCAATACCCCGATATCGTGAATGTCTCGCAACTGCAGAAAATGCTGGGTATTAGCCGCCATCTAGCCTATGACCTCATCCGGGAAGGGCGACTCGCCGGCTTCTGGATTGGCAATGCCTACCGTATCCCAAAGATCAGCGTCATTCGCTACATCATGGAACAGGAGGCGGAGTTCCGTGACTGTTGAACCGCTGACCGTTGTAGATGCCGATACGCTGCTGTCCTCGCCCCTGCGCCAAACCAGCTTTTTGGTGGAAGGGCTGCTGCCGCAAGGGGTGCACATCTTATGCGGTGCGTCCAAAATCGGCAAGAGCTGGCTGGTACTTTGGCTTGGGCTGCAAGTGGCCTGTGGATTGCCGGTCTGGGGACTGAAAACGCTGCCCTGTCAGGTTCTGTACCTCTGTCTGGAGGACACGTATAGCCGCATCCAGAACCGCCTATTCCAGCTGACCGATCAGGCACCGTCCAATCTTCTGTTCTCGGTTTGGTGCCAGCGGTTGGGGCATGGACTGCAGGAACAGCTGGAAGACCATCTGCAACAGTTTCCCCAGACCAAACTCATGATTATAGACACGCTCCAAAAGGTACGGGACAACGTGGTTAGCCGCGGCAGTCCCTATGCCGCTGATTACAGTGACATTGCCGCGCTCAAGCAGCTGGCCGACCGCCATAATCTCTGTATTCTGCTAGTTCATCATTTGCGCAAGCTGACCGATGCCGCCGATCCGTTCAACGAGGTCTCGGGCTCTACGGCAATTCAGGGTGCCGCGGATTCCGCGCTGATTCTCAAGCGTAGTAGCCGGGGCGGCGATCAGGCCACGCTGTTGGCCACCGGCCGCGACATTGTATATCAGCAGCTGACGCTACGCTTTGTCGACTGCCGCTGGCATCTGGTGGAGCGTAAGGACGGCGAAGCGCTCGCCATGGAGGAGATTCCACCCTTTCTTCTTCGGCTGACAGCGTTTGTCCAACAGCATGACCACTGGGAGGGCAGCGCTACCGCGCTGCTGACAGCCATGGGTGAAACTGAGGTGACCGCCAATAACGTAACCAAGTTGATCGCCCGTTATTGGGAACGCGCGCTGGCGCCGCATGGCATCATCTACACCACACGCCGCACTGCCGCGGAGCGGCTGCTATATCTTACCGTCCGACATGACGGCAATGACGGCGATGACGGTAAATTCCCGATATAGCAGTCGCCGTCACCACTGTCATCGCTGTCACAAACCGGGGCGCATACCCTGACGAAAACCAGGCCACCCGCCAGGGTGTCCTGGGGTACAGCGAGCATAGGCTTTGTGTTGCCACAAAAGCCGGCGGCACAGCCGAAAGGGGCGCGCCCCTGTAACCCCAATTTGGGAAGGAGTGACAAACTTTGCGACAACGAACCTGCGCCGTTCAGGTGCGCGTCAGCGAAAAGGAAAAACAGTGTATCTGCCGGAACGCCCGCCGTTGCGGACTCAGCCTGTCCGCTTATCTGCGTAAGTGCAGTCTGGGAAAGGACGTGTATTCCATCGCGCCGCCGGCACTGTACCGGGCGTATAGCCAGCTGCTCCGGCTACAGCAAGAGTGGACAAGCATGCCGCCTGATGCGGTAGCGGAGCAGCTGCAAACCATTACACATGCCATGATGCAGACCTGCTTCCATATGGAAAAAGAAGGGGATGCAGGATGGCAGTAACCAAAATCTGGCCCATTAAGGACAGCGTGCGCCGGGTGGTGGAATACGCCGAAAACCCGGAGAAAACACAATGTCCTGATCTGGAGGCCGTGCTCTGTTACGCGGGCAATCGGGAGAAAACCGGGCAGGAGAAGACTGTGTTCGTCACCGGTATCAACTGCGGCAGGGATACCGCGTTCCGGGAGATGCTGGCCGTTCAGGAGCAGTACGACAAAATGGACGGTAATGTAGCTTATCACGCCTATCAAAGTTTTCGCCCGGGAGAAGCCACCCCGCAGCAGTGCCATCAGATCGGTATCGAGCTCGCCCGGCAGCTGTGGGGCGAACGGTATCAGGTGCTGGTGGCCACCCACTTTAATACAGGTACTTTTCACAACCATTTTGTGCTCAACGCGGTCAGCTTTGTCGATGGCAAAAAGTTTAATTGCAGCCGGGCGGCCTACCGCGCATTGTCCCAGACCTCGGACGCGCTTTGCCGCCAATATGGCCTTTCGGTGGTGGAACATCCCGGCGGCAGAACGCCGCGCAGTCTTTACTTTGCCGAAAAGCAGAACGCGCCCACGCGGTACAATCTCATGCGGCAGGCCATTGACGAGTGCATCGCGGTCAGCCCCGACTTTCGGTATTTCGCCAAAAGCCTTGCCCGACGAGGCTATGTGCTGGACTGCACGCCCAGCCACAAATATCCCACCATCCGGGCCGTCGGCAGCAAAAAGCCCGTGCGGTTGTACCGGCTGGGCAACGGGTACACGGTGCAGGAAATACAGGCGCGCATCTTCCGGCTGACGCCAGCCGTCCGATACCCTGCCTATCGGGCAGATCGCGACCACTATATCGCGCTGCGGCATGCCGTTATCCCCAAGCGGCGGGTGAAGGGCAGTTTCCGGCATACGAAGAAAATCGGCGGTTTCTGGGCGCTCTATCTCCACTACTGCTACTTTTTCGGCCTGCTCCACAAAAAGCGCATGCGCGCACCGCTGTCACCCGGACTGCAGGAAGCCTGCCGCCGGACGCGGCAGTTCTGCGAGCAGCTGCGTCTGGTACATCGGGCACAGCTGCATACAGTGGGCGACGTCGAGCGGTTTCTTGATGCCCTTGCCCGGCAGATCGGACAGCTGCGGGCTGAGCGTAATCAGTGCTACAACCGCCTGCGGCGCTGCCGCGATGTGCAACGCCGCACAGAACTGCGGCAGGAGTGCGACGGCTATACCGCGGCGTTGCAGCCTCTGTATCGGCAGCGCAAGACAGCCCGCTGGGTGCTTGGCACCCGGGCGGACATGCAGGCGGCCCTGCGCGCGGAGCGCGCGCTGCGGCAGTCTCTGGTGCACCCGCCGAAGCAGCGCAAGCGGGAACGGGAGCAAGAGCGGGAACGATGAAACAGAAAAATGCGTGCGCTGAGATCCTACCGCAGCAAGGTATAACTTTTTGCAAAACAGAGGAAACTATTGGCAAGGAGATGATGACCCATTGCAAATGCGCGTGCAAAAGGAACAAAAAATCGTCGAGTTGTGGCTGACTCGGGCAGAAAAAGACGACCCGGCATTCCAGTCATCGCTCAAACCGTTGTTCCAGCAGTATAAGGCAAAAAACTATTTGGTGGCGGTATTTCTGTCCGGAGAAGCCGATCTGTACCAACAGACCCGGGATTTGTTGCTGTACAACCGTCGTCGGCTGGCAGAGCAGGATGTGCGGAAGCGGCGGCAGCCAGATATCAGCCTGTGAAAATGGGGAGGGGCAGGTTCCCGATGCCTCTCCCCGTTTTTCGGTTTTCCGCTTGCAATTGTCTGCAAGTTGTCGTACAATGTTATCTGTAATATGAATTGCGAAAACAAATCTTATTGTCGGATGGAGGGATGACATGGACCAGCAGCCGATGCAGCAGGGGGAAATTTTGCTGTACAGCAACGACGGGGAAAAAGCGTTTGTTAGCGTGGTGTTCCGGGATGAAACGTTCTGGCTGACCCAAAGCGGCATGGCCGAGCTGTTTGACTGTACGACGGATAATATTTCCCTGCACCTGAAGAACATCTATGCGGAGGAGGAATTGACGCCGCAGGCAACTGCCGAGAAATTCTCGGTGGTTCGGCAGGAGGGCGCCCGGCAGGTGCGCCGCACGCTCGAGCACTACAATCTGGACGCTATCATCGCTGTGGGCTACCGAGTAAACTCCAAAAAGGCCACCCGGTTCCGCCAGTGGGCCACCAAAACGCTGAAAGAGTACATCACCAAGGGCTTTGTCCTCAACGATGACATGCTGAAAAACGGCAAACCGTTCGGCCGGGACTACTTTGACGAACTGCTGGAGCGCATCCGTGAAATTCGAGCCAGTGAGCGGCGGGCCTATCAGAAAATTGCCGATGTGTTTGAGCAGTGCAGTTACGACTACGACAAAAACAGCGACACAACAAAGGCATTTTATGCCTTTGTACAGAACAAACTTCACTTTGCCGTTACCGGTAAAACAGCAGCGGAGCTGATCTCAGAGCGCGCCACGCTGGACAGCCCTACCATGGGTCTGACCACATGGAAAGGTGCACCGGACGGGAAAATCCTGAAAAGCGATACACTGATCGCGAAAAACTACCTCAATGAGAAAGAGCTTGCCCGTCTTAACCGGTTGGTGACCATGTTTATCGACTACGCCGAGTTGATGGCCGAGGACGAGCAGCCCATGAGCATGGCGGATTGGCTCCACGAAACAGACCGTTTCCTCACCAACAACCGGCGCAAGGTTCTGGAGGGGAAAGGTCATATTTCGCGGGAGGACGCGGTGAAAAAAGTCAGCGATATCTATGCGGAGTTCCGCAAAAAGCAGGATGCAGACTATGTCTCCGAATTTGACCGCGCCATGGAGCGCTACCTGAAAGGCGGTGATGCACCATGAGAGAAACATTCGATATTGCGGGCTATTGCCGCATCTCGGTGGATGATGAGTTGGACCGCGACAACGTATCCATCGAAAACCAGAAAGCTATTTTGCAGGATTTTGTCAAGCAGAAATTCCCGGGAAGCACGCTCACCTTTTACGAGGACCGCGACCGCTCAGGCTACACCTTTGAACAGCGCGAGAGCTATCAGGCCATGCGTAAGGAGCTGATGGCGCACCGGTACGATATCCTGCTCATCAAGGACTTTTCGCGTTTTTCCCGGCGCAACAGCCGCGGTCTGGTGGAACTGGAGGACTTGCGGGACGCAGGGGTGCGCATCATCTCGATTGGGGATGGCATTGATTTCCCGAACGACGACGACTGGCTGAAAATCCAGTTTCAGTTTCTCATCAACGAGATGCCGGTCACCGACACGAGCAAAAAGGTACGCAATGTAATCCGCCGCCGGCAGGCCGACGGCAAGTGGATTTGCGCCGCGCCCTACGGCTATCTCATCAACGCACGGCAGGAGTTCGAGATCGTCCCGACCGAGGCTGAGATCGTGCGCACTATCTTCCGGCTTTACAATGAGGAAGGCTGGGGCTACAAGAAGATTGCCAATTACCTGACCGAGCAGGGTGTGCCCACGCCACGCATGGCCGAGCGGGACCGCAAGGAAGCCGCCGGGATGGAATACCGGCGCGCAGTGAAGTCCGCGTGGGCAATCGTCACGGTGCAGGGCATTCTGGATAATGATTTTTACATCGGCACGCTGCGGCAGAGTAAGTATACCCGCCAGAAGATCAACGGCAAGGACATCCGGCAGGATGAGGCCGAGCAAATCGTGATTGAGCGGCATCACCAGCCCATTCTGGAGTACCGCACCTTTGCCATCACGCGGGCGCTGCGGGAAAAGCGCAGTACCGCGCACTACCGCGGCATCAAAAAGTACAACAACGTGTATTCCGGCTTTCTCTCCTGCGGCGACTGCGGTGCACCCATGTTCGCGATGAGCCGCAGCGACCTCAAACCGGCCTACACTTGCGGAACCTACCACCGCCGGGGGCGGGCGGGCTGCACCTCACACCACATCCGGGCGGACAAGCTGGACGAGCTGCTGAAATGCTATATCCGGCAGGTGATGGATCATTCCGCCGATATGCTGGAACAGCTAAACGGCGATCTGGAACGCGAGCAACAGGATGTCGCCGAAACCGAACGGAGTGCCGACCATCTGGCAGTGGTGTTGGCCGATTTGCAAGAGGAACTCAAGGTCACCAAGCGCCAGCGCATCCGCGACCTGATGAAGCACCCGGAACAGGAAGCCTTGCTGGAGGAAACATACGATGGTCTGGAAGCCGATCTGCAAAAGAAAATCGAGGGCATCCATCATCAGATCGAACTGCTGTCGGATAAGCGCAACACCATCATTCAGGTCAATCGGGCGGCGCGGACAGCCATGGAGGTGTTCCGCGATGTGCTTGACAAGGATCATTTGGAGCGCAACGACCTCGAACTGATTATCCGCCATATCAAAGTCTATGAAGACCATCTGGAAGTCCAGCTACAGGCGGATGTGGACGCCATTTTGCAGTCTGCCACCGAGGAGAACACGGTAAATTTTAAGTCGGGCATCGAAAATTCCGCACCATGCCGCATCGTCCAACAGGCTTCGCGCCGGAAGGACAAGATTTTCGATGTCCATGTTATCAGTGACGGCGACCCGCTGGAGATTTTCACCGACCGCGACGGCGAGGTGATTTTCAAAAAGTATTCCCCGATGGGCGAGATGGGCGCGGTGGCAGGCGAACTGGCTGAGGCGCTCGCCCGCACGGCGGGGATGAGCTGTGCGATCTGCGACCGCGACGCGGTGATTGCCGCGGCAGGCGGCGCGAAAAAGGATATCCTCGAAAAACGCATCTCCGCCGAGCTGGAGCAGCTGATGGAGCAGCGTGTGGTGTATGAGCGCGGTGAGGATGACGCGCCCGAGCTGACGGTGTCCGATCACGACGAATATAATGTGGTCGTGGCGGTGCCCATCATCACCGAAGGGGATGTCAGCGGCTGCGTGGTCTATGTCAGTGAGGACGAGGGCGCATCGGCTAGCGAAGTGACGGTCAAGCTGTGCCAGACCGCCGCGCAGTTTATGGCTAAGCGCGTGGCGGTATAAGGGGGCGGACGGGATGAAGGATAAGCAAAAGCCCGAGCGCGAACCCAAGCCGTTCCCGGCTTACGACGACGCGGCGCATATCGACTCCGCCGCGGTTGCATCCGTGCCGTCCTGGTCGCAGGATACGCCGCCGCGCGGCGATCCCGCCGCCACGGCCTATACCGAACTGTATTGCCAGAAACCGAAAGAGAAAAACTGAAAAGCTCATCCCGCAGAGCGGAGATGGGAAGAACTGTTGACAAAACAGCCGCACCTACGATCAGGTAGATGCGGCTGTTTTGGTTTTAGATAGGTTGCTGAAAATGTAGAGGGATGTTTTATTATTTTTCACATGGAGTCTCAACACTTTTTGCCTGCTGCGCTGCTCCGGTGGCAGACCCGTGTCCCAGCTGCTGCACAGCAGCTTCTATGCAGCCATCCAAAATGGATTCCAACTCCGGTGTACATTGGACGCCGGCTAAAGACAGGCTTTTGTGCGCAAATTGGCGCGCCGCCTCCTTGCGTGCATCCCCTTCGATTTGGCTGATCTTATAGAGCTGCTCGGCTTGTGCCACTCCGACGCGCGCATACTGCATGACCTGATTGAACGAAGTGCCGTACTTGCTGTTGGGCAGTGCGCCGATGATCTTGCTTGCCTGCGCAAGATTGGCTTGCAGCTCCTGCAGGGATTGCTCCAGCGACAGGTTTTTGTGCCGGATGGTCAGAACGGTCAGCACGATAAACAGCAGCACAATCAGACAGGCGCATGTCAGAGGCCAGAATTCGTTCCAATCCATCGGTTATGCCTCGTTTTTGCCGCACAGCAGCGCATCCACATAGCGCTTGGCCACAATCATGGTGCGCAGCTGTCCGCGCCGGATATTGAGCTGACCCTCCTCGCCGCGCAGCGCGTTTTGCTTGATGAGGCTGCGGGCTTCTTCTCGCAGGTATTCCGGAATATCCTCTATGCGCTGATAAAGCGGGTCGTGTTTGGACAGCCAATTTTCCAGCTTCTGATCGAATTGTTCCTGCGTCATGCTATCGTCCTCCTTGTGTGACACTGCTTCTCGAAATGCGTTCCACAGCGCCGGATCGTTGACCATGGGAGCCGGACAGATTTTGTGGGTAGATAGGTGCGCATATAGGTGTCCATCAGTGTGCAGATGCAGGCCGTCGAAGCCTTATAGCAGGCCTTGCGCTCCGGAATTTCACTCAGATGCACCACGCGCGGCGCGCTATCCTGCGTTTCGGCTTTGCCGATGGTGTTCGGGTCCGGCTGACCACCAGCCTGCTGTACCAGCTGCGCCTGTTTGTCGTAATAGGCGTTTTTGATGCTGCGGTACAGATAGGTTGGCAGGGATTGCTGGAGGGTGAGCAGCAGGCGCTCGATCAGCATGTCGTCCGGAGCGGTGCGGCGCACGCCGACGATCTGCACCGGCACGTCGATTTCAGCCTCCTCGATCGTGTAGTGCGGTACCGGGATGCCGTTCATCAGCGGATCGATGTGATAATCCTCGCTCATCGCGGCGGCGAGTGCGTCCGCCTGCCGGCGCGCCTCCAGAAAGTCTGTCAGCAGCAGCCCAGTAAACTCTCCCAAGGTCATTTACGCGCCCTCCTTACGATTTTGCCGGGATGCTTGCAGACTGTTTTTTCGTATCTTCCTTGGTTGGGTCGGCATCCACCGAAACAATAGCATCCTGCAAAATATCCAGCAGTCGCTCGGTGCCGGCCGGCACCTGATCCTGTACCGCGCGGATGTGGATGCTCAAAGAATAATCCCGTTTGATCTCCTCTTCACTGCTGGAGGTCTTTTGGTTGGACAGCGTTGCGTTGAGTTTGGCGCTGGTCTTGAACCGCCAGAAGCTGAAGCTGGTGTCCACATCGAGCTTGGTGCCGTAGGAATTGGTTTCCTGATTGCTGGTGGTTGTCACGGAATTGATCTTGACATTAAAATCAATGGTTGCATCCGCGATGCGGATAAACGGCACCGGGAGCATGGTCAGCAAAGGCACTTGGAGCAGCATATCCCGCGTAACCGCCTGCCGCGCGGGTTCGGTATCCGTAGCCGGAAGATAAGGCGAAATTTCTTTGGTGTACTGGAATACAACATACGTCGGCTTTTTCTGATTGGAATTTTCCGAGGTGCTGAAACCGACGGAATTGATAAAGTCGATCGTGGTATACGCCGCTTGACTCTGCGCCTCGATCAGTGCGTTCAGCGCACCGCCAATGATGCTGCCGAAGCTGATGGATGACAGTTCCTGTCCGATATTTGCCATGATAAAACCTCCTTTAATGTCCCCAAAACAGGATTTCTGTCCATATATTGTTGTATTATCTCGCATTTTACAGCGCCAGCTTGGACACTTTGCGCAGCAGCGCATCACTTGAGCTGCGGGTGTAGATTCGTGTGGTTTCGATCGAGCTGTGCCCCAACAGATCGGCAAGCTCGGCAATGTTTCCATAAGTCTCCATATAGGTGCGGGCGAACATATGCCGCAGATTATGCGGGTAAACCCGCCGTTCCTCCACTCCGGCCAGACGCGCCGCTGCTTTCAGCCGCCGCCATACGACAGAGCTGCTGACCGGTTTGGAACGGCTTTTGTTTCGGAAAATCACATCGTCCCGTCCACCACTGAACGCGATCAATTCCTGACATAATTCTTTCGGGATAAATGCGCGCCGGACTTTCCCTTTCAGATCAATTTCGAGCCAGCCGCGTTCGGCGGCCTGCTTGGTGACAAAAGAAAGCTCGCCCACGCGGATGCCGGTGCAGCCCAATGTGCGCAGCAACAGTCTGGTTTCTGTTTTCCCTGCAAGCTGCAAGGCATCCAGCATTTTGTGATAGTCCGCTGGATTGAGCTCCTTTTCCAAAAAGTTGCGCCGCTGTATGCGATACAGCGGTACGATCAAATCCTTTCGTTCGGCATAGCGAAAAAAGGCGTGGATGGAGATCAAATAAGAATTACAGGTCGTGATACAATATTTGGTTTTCAAATACGCGGCATATTGCAGCACGGTTTCTCTTTGGATGGTTTTACACGCGCGGGCGAATGCCAAAAACCGACCAATGTCGCGGGAATATTTTGCAATCGTCCGCGGGGCCTTGTGTTCTTCCTGTAATTTTCGTACATAGTCCAGATGGAAGCGGTCTGCTTGTACCAAAGTCATTTTCATGGTCCTCCTTTTGGAATTTTGCTGTAAATATAGCGCAGATTCCCAAGAAAAACAAGAAAGAAGTATTTTGGGGGTCCGAGAGCCGCGGCGTTTCGGTGCCACAGATGATCGGACCTTTCGACCGCTGCTTTTAGGGAAAAATGAAAAAAGTTCCGGTCAAAACGGCGGAATATCAAACAAAAATACCGGAAAACAAAGGGGCGCTTCTTTACAAAATGCACAATTTGTCGTATAATATTTCCAGGAAAAAAATCCAAAAATTGCGTGCTCTGTATAAAACTGATAGCAGCAGAAAGCAGGAAAACCATGAATATGAGTACCAACGGACTGGTCTACACCAATGACAACTGTATCGGCTGCAACCGCTGTATTGCCGCCTGCCCGGTTTTGACTGCCAATTCCGTGGTGGAAAACGGCGACAAGCAATTTGTTCATGTCGATCCTGACAAATGCATCGCCTGCGGCGCGTGTCTGGATGTGTGCGAGCATCATGCGCGCGAGTTTGATGACGACACCGAGCGCTTTTTTGCGGATTTGCGCCGCGGAGAGAAGATTTCCATTCTGTATGCACCGGCGCTGGTTGCCAACTATCCGCAGAATTATCGCTATATTCTGGGCACCTTGCAGCAGATGGGCGCCAATCATGTCATCAGCGTGGCGTTCGGCGCGGATATTACGACTTGGGCCTATATCCAGTACATCCAGAAGAACCAGTTTCAAGGCGGCATTTCGCAGCCCTGCCCGGCAGTGGTGCGCTATATCGAGAACTTTATACCGGAGCTGCTTCCCAAGCTGATGCCGGTACACAGCCCGCTGCTCTGTGCGGCGATCTATGCCCGCAAATACATGGGGATCAACGACAAATTCGCTTTCCTGTCGCCCTGCATTGCCAAGAAAGAGGAAATCACCGACCCCAACACGCATGGCTTTGTACAATATAATGTGACGTTCGACCATCTGATGCGTTACTTCAACCGGCACGGCATCGGCAAAACGCCGGTCAAAGAGGAGCTGGTGTCTGGTTTGGGCACCATTTATCCCATGCCCGGCGGGTTGAAAGAGAACGTCCGCTGGTTCTGCGGCGAGCAGGTTTTTATCCAGCAGAGCGAGGGCGAGAAAAAGGTTTACGAAACGCTGCACAAGTACGCCAAGCGCGTAACCGGCGGCCGGAACTTGCCGCTTCTGGTTGATGTGCTCAACTGCGAGAATGGCTGCATCGACGGCCCGGCAATTGAAGAATCCAAGCGTGGAGACGACGCCATGCTGTATGCGATCAGTCAGCAGAAAGCCGAACATCAGGCGAAAGGCAAAGGGTTTTGGAACAGCAGAAAAAGCTGCGGCGCGCGTTTGCGTATGCTCAACCGGGCGTTTTCCAAGCTCAAGCTGGAGGATTTCCTGCGGCAGTACACCGACCGGTCGCAGGAACACAAGGTGCTTGTCCCGCAGGAAGAGCAGGTGCAGCAGATTTTCCGCAAAATGGAGAAGCGGACAAAAGAGGATCAATCGATCAACTGCGGCGCCTGCGGCTACTCGACCTGCCGGGAAATGGCACAGGCGATTTTCAACGGCTGCAATATTCCGCAGGGCTGCGTGCACTATATCAAGCATATGGTCGAGACGGATAAAGAAAAAATGGAGCGCATTTCCGAGGACATCCGCGAAAAGAACCGCCTGATCCGCGAGATGGTGCAGGATGCCAACGGACAGTTCGATATGCTGACCGGTTCGATTGCCAGCATGGCCGAGCAGAACGCCAACACGGCAGACGAAAGCGTCGGCATCAATGAATCCATGCAGCAGGTGGTCGAATGCACGACCAAAATGACCGACGTGGTCGATCAAATCAACGGTCTGCTGCATGCGCTGGAGAAGAACAACAATGGCATCGAGCGGGTCGCCAGCAATACCCATTTGCTTGCGCTGAACGCTTCGGTTGAGGCGGCGCGCGCGGGCGCGGCCGGTAAGGGATTTGCGGTCGTTGCCAATGAGGTGCGTTCGCTCAGCCAGTCCACGCAGGCGACGGCACGCGAAAGCAATCGCAACAAGGCGCAGATCAGCACCGTGCTCAAACTCATCACAGAAGATGTCGAGCAGCTTCGCAAGATCGCACTCGATGTCAATGATCGTTTGCGGAATCTGGCAGCGAGCAACGAAGAAATCGCTGCGGCAGCGCAGCAGATCAACGAGGCCACCACCCAACTGCACGCGCATTTCCAGAAGCTCAGTCAGATGGAATAACGCAGGGATAAAATGGAAAGTGGGATGGGATTTCCCATCGCCCAAACACGCAATCAGGCCAAAAAGCCGGCGCGAAAACGCGCCGGCTTTTTACATGCGTGGGGATAGATGGAAAAACTGTAAAATTACAGTTTGTTCACAAAAGAGGTAGGGAAAACACCAGCAGATTATCAAGGCGCACAAAGATTTTTTGTTTTTTGGTCAAATTTTTTGTGTTTTGCACTTGCTTATTTGGTGCAAGAAACAGTATAATCTATTTTGTAAGGCTGCGCCAAGGCACGGCCTTACCATTCCTTTATGAAGATGGAGCTGCGCCCCCTCGGCGCAGGCTCTTCTTGCGCAAAAAAATAGAGAGGTGAAAAACATGGTGTATTCGTTCCGTGGCGGCATTCACCCCGGCACTCATGCAGATCCGGGTTACAAGGCCGCGACAAACACCAAGCCGATCGAGAAACTGGCATTGCCTGATCAGGTCATTCTGCCGGTTTCCATGCATATCGGCGCCCCGGCCAAGCCGATCGTTTCGGTCGGTGATACCGTGGATCTGGGACAGCCCATCGCGGAAGCCGGCGGCTTTGTCAGCGCTCCTGTCCATGCAACCGTGTCCGGTAAGGTCACGGCAGTGGAGCCGCGTCTGCATCCCAATGGCAGCAAGGTGCTGTCCATTGTGATCGAAAACGACGGCGAGGACCGCCTGCATGAGTCCGTGCATCCGTATGATTTTGCTTCCATGAGCAATGAGGAGCGCATCGAGTGCATCCGCTCGGCCGGTATCGTCGGTCACGGCGGCGCGACCTTCCCGACCCATGTCAAGATCCAGTCCGGTATCGGCAAGTGCGACACGGTCATCATCAATGCGGCGGAATGCGAACCGTACATAACGAGCGACCACCGTTTGCTGCTGGAGCGTCCGGAAGAAGTGATCGGCGGCCTGAAAATGCTGGCCGACATCATGGGCGTGCAGAACGCGATCATCGCGGTCGAGGAGAACAAGTCCGATGCCTTCCCGGGCATTGAGAAGCTGATCGCGGACGATCCGCGCCTGAAGCTCTATCCTCTCAAGTGTAAGTACCCGCAGGGTGCGGAGAAGCAGCTGATTAACGCCTGCACCGGCCGTGAGGTTCCCTCCGGCAAGCTGCCGGCGGACGCAGGCTGCGCCGTGTTCAATGTGGATACCGCCGGTGCGGTTTACCGCCGCTTTACCACTGGTATGCCGGTCATCCGCCGTATCGTAACGGTGTCCGGCTCCGCCATCGCCGAGCCGAAAAACCTCGAAGTGCGCATCGGCACGCAGGTCGAAAAGCTGATCGACGCTTGCGGCGGCTTCAAGGAAGCCCCCAACAAGCTGCTGATGGGCGGCCCGATGATGGGTGTTGCGCAGTTCTCGCTTGAAATCCCGATCTTCAAGGGCACCAATGCGTTCCTTGCCTTCTGCGGCGACGAGGATAAGCGCGTAGCCGACCCGCAGTGCATCCGCTGTGGCAAGTGCATCAACGCTTGTCCGATGCACCTGCTGCCGAACTACATGAACCTGTACGGCAAGAAGGACGATCTGGACAACGCGCTCGAGTGCGGCGTGATGGACTGCATCGAATGCGGTTCGTGCGCATATGTCTGCCCGGCCCGCATCCCGCTGGTTGCGCAGTTCCGCCTGACCAAGGGCAAGATTCAGGCCAAGCGTGCGGCGGAAAAGGCTAAGGCAGATGCCGAAAAGGCAAAGGCTGAGGCCGAGAAGAAGTAAGGAGGGGAAACGAAAATGTATGATCTGAGTAAAGTCGTCGTCACCTCCTCACCCCATATCAAGGCGGATGACGATACCCGCAGCCTGATGCTGGATGTGCTTGTGGCACTGCTTCCCGCGCTGTGTGTTGCGGTATACACCTTTGGCCCGCGCGCGCTGGTGCTGACCGTGATCACCATGGTTGCCTGCGCTGTGTTTGAGACCATCTATAACAAAATCATTGGCCATCCGAACACCATCGGCGACCTGTCCTGCTTCGTGACGGGCATGCTGATTGCGTTCAACGTGCCGGTTTCGGCTCCGTGGTGGATGCTGGTGTTCGGCGCGCTGTTCGGCATCATCATCGTTAAGATGCTGTTCGGCGGTCTGGGCAAGAACTTCATGAACCCGGCGCTCGGCGCGCGTGCATTCATGATGGCATCCTGGGTGGGCCTGATGACCACCTGGACCCAGCCGCATGCGTCCCTGCCGCTCATCGGCACGGTCAACGTGACCGACGCGATCTCCACGGCAACGCCGCTTGCTTCTCTCAAGGCTGGCGCACTGCCGGAGGCGAGCCTGCTTGAGCTGTTCCTCGGCCAGACCGGCGGCGTTATCTGTGAGACCTCGGCGCTTGCGCTGATCGCCGGCGGTGTTTACCTGCTGTGGCGCAAGGTAATCACCATCAACATCCCGGCCGCTTACATCCTGACGGTTGCCGTCCTTACCTTCCTGTTCCCGATGGGCGACGTATCCCGCGTGCAGTGGATGCTGTCTCAGGTGCTGTCCGGCGGTTTGATGCTCGGCGCGATCTTCATGGCGACCGACTACGTCACCAGCCCGGTCACCCCCAAGGGCCAGATCATCTTCGGCATCGGCTGTGGTCTGCTGACCGTGTTCATCCGCTACTTTGGCGGCCTGCCGGAAGGTGTTTCGTATTCCATCCTCATTATGAACACGCTGGTTTGGGCGATCGACAAGGCCACCCATCCCCGCAAGTTCGGCTACGCGCTGGATAAGAAGAAGGAGGCACAGTAAGTTATGGATAGCAGCAAAAAGGGCGGCGGCATTCTGATGCTGGTCGTCGTACTGGGCCTGATCACCTTTGTCTGCGCGCTGCTTCTGGGCGTTGTCAACGGTGTGACAAAGGACAAGATTGAGCAGAACGGCATTGAAACACGCAACGCGGCGATGAGCGAAATCATCCCGAACGCGGAGTTTACCGATGTTGAGGTTCCGGCGGACTTTGCGACCCCGGCCGACAAGAACCAGCCGGTGGTTTCCGGTGTGTATCAGGCGACGCTCGACGGCGCGGAAGCGGGCTACTGCGTGGAAGTCAACCCCAAGGGCTTCAGCGGCGCGCTGAAGATGATCGTCGGCATCAATGCTGACGGCACGGTTGCCGGCATCAAGGTGACCGAAGCGTCCGAGACCCCGGGCCTCGGCGCCAAGTCGCAGAGCGATAAGAACTGGATCGCGCAGTTTGCCGGCCAGCCGGCGGACGGCAGCCTGGCCGTTACCAAGGACGGCGGCACGATCAACGCCATCACCGGCGCGACCATTACCTCCCGTGCGGTCACCCTCGGTGTCAACACTGCGGCAAACTGTGTCGCAAGTCTGGGTTAAAGGAGGAAGGGCCAAATGAAATTTTCTGAACAGTTGAAAGCGGGCGTCATCCTCGACAACCCGATTTTCATGCAGACCATCGGTCTGTGCCCGACGCTGGCTACCTCCACGTCCCTCTCCAATGCCATCGGCATGGGCGTGGCTGCGACGATCGTTCTGATCGCTTCCAACGTCGTTATCTCCGCACTGCGTAAGTTTATTCCGGATAAGGTGCGTATTGCGTGCTTCATCACCATCATCGCAACCTTCGTTACCTTGATTGATCTGTCTTTGCAGGCGTTCGTGCCCAGCCTTGCGGCTTCGCTCGGTCTGTTCCTGCCGCTGATCGTTGTTAACTGTATCATTCTCGGCCGTGCAGAGGCGTTTGCATCCAAGAACAAGGTGCTGCCCTCCGCGCTGGACGGCGTTTGCATGGGTCTGGGCTTCACCTTTGCGCTGGTTCTCATGGGCTTCTTCCGTGAGCTGCTGGGCGCAGGCACGGTTCTGTCCGGTCTGTCCACCCTGCTGCCGTTCCTGTCGGGTGTCATCCCGGCGGAAGGCTTTGCCATCCCCGGCCTGAGCGCTAACCCGGCGGTTATGATGATCCTGCCGGCCGGCGGCTTCCTGATGATGGGCTTCATCTTCGCGGCGATCCAGAAGATCATGTCCGGAAAGGAGGACAAGTAAATGTTTAACTTTCCTGATGCAATGAGCTTGACCGAAGTGCTGTCGCTTGCGGTGGCATCCATTCTGGTCAACAACTACATCCTTGTTCAGTTCCTCGGCTGCTGCTCGTTCTTCGGTGTTTCCAAGAAAACCGATACGGCCATCGGCATGGGCATGGCGGTTGTATTCGTTATGGCGCTGGCGAGCGCGGTTTCGTGGGCGGTTTGGTACTTCATTCTCGATCCGCTCGGTCTGGACTACATGCAGACCATCGCGTTCATCCTGGTTATCGCAACGCTCGTACAGTTCGTTGAGATGTTCATGAAGAAGTCGATGCCGGCGCTGTACTCTGCGCTCGGTATCTTCCTGCCCCTGATCACCACCAACTGCGCGGTGCTTGGCGCGGCCATCAGCAATATCGACAACGGCTATTCGTTCATTGGTTCGATGGTATATGGCGTGGGCGCCGGTCTGGGCTACACGCTGGCAATCGTTCTGTTCGCTTCCATCCGTGAGCGTTTGGACGCAACGGCCAAGTGCCCCAAGTGCTTTGAAGGTTTCCCGATTGCGCTGGTTTCCGCGGCGCTGCTCGCGATGTCCTTCATTGGCTTCTCCGGCCTGTCGATCTGGTAAGCAAGGGGGAAAGATAAGAAATGGATATCAATAATATCATTGCAGCGGTCGCGGTCCTGTTTATCATGGGAATCGTGTTCGCCATCCTGCTCGGCATCGCGGCCAAGGTGTTCGCGGTCGAGGTCGATGAGCGTGTACCGCTGGTTCGTGAGTGCCTGCCGGGTGCAAACTGCGGCGGCTGCGGCTTCCCGGGCTGCGACGGTCTGGCGGCTGCGATCGTAGAAGGCAAGGCGCCGGTCAACGGCTGCCCGGTCGGCGGTGCAGCGGCTGCCGCCAAGATCGCTGAGGTCATGGGTGTGACCGTCGAAGCGGGCGAGCGCAAGGTGGCGCACGTTTACTGCAACGGCGGCTGCAACGCGGTTGATAAGGCCAAGTATGAGGGCCTGCAGGACTGCGCGGCTGCGCTGCGTGTTGCAAACGGCCCGAAGGCTTGCGCATACGGCTGCATGGGTCTCGGCTCCTGCGTTAAGGCGTGTGCGTTCGATGCCATCCACATTGTGGACGGTGTGGCAAAGGTTGATACCGACAAGTGCGTGGCCTGCGGCAAGTGTGTTGCGGCCTGCCCGAAGAAGCTCATCAACCTTGTTCCCGAGTCCAAGAAGGTACACGTCAACTGTGTCAACAAGGATAAGGGTCCTGAGGTCATGAAGGTTTGCTCGAACGGCTGCATCGGCTGCAAAATGTGCGAAAAGACCTGTAAGTTCGACGCTATCCACGTCATTGACGGCGTAGCCAAGATCGACTACGACAAGTGCAAGAACTGCAAGATGTGCGCTAAGGCCTGCCCGAAGGGCTGCATCGAGCCGGTGCCGACCGAAGAGGAAAAGGCCAAGTTCAAGGAGATGCAGGCAAAGCAGGCGGCTGCTGCGAAGGCTAAGGCAGAGGCTGCCAAGGCTGCGGAAGCGCCCGCTGCGGAAAAGGCATCTGAGGACAAGTAATGGACTATCTGCATCCGATTTTGGATGACGCTGCTATCGCCCGCATGTCGAGCCTCGCGCTCGCCCATGTGGGCGATGCCGTTTATGAGGTGCTGGTGCGGTCGTTTCTGGCCTGCGGCGGTATGCAGACGGCGAAAAACATGCACCGCCGCACGACCCAGCTGGTCTGCGCGCCTGCGCAGGCGGAAGCCGTGCAGCGCATCCTGCCAATGCTCGACGAAGCCGAGCAGGAGGTTTACCGCCACGGTCGCAACGCCAAGCCCAAGAGCGTGCCTAAGTCGGCGTCAGTTGCGGAGTATTCGCAGGCGACCGCGCTGGAAGCGCTGTTCGGCTGGCTGTACCTGAAACAGCGGTATGCGCGCATCAACGAACTGTTCGGCGTGATCGCTGAAGGGTTCACAGAATAAAAAAGAACCGCCCGCGGGCGGTTCTTTTTTTCGCGCCGAAAGGCGCTTTTTCATCAAAAGGCAGGACAGGTGCCTGCCTTTTGATACAAGAGAGAGAAAAAGTTTCGCTTGTCGGAACTTTTTCTCGTGTGGGACGCATCCGCGCTTTTGCGCGGTGCGTCTTTCTCGTTTGCAGCTGTACGCTGCAAACGAAGTCTTTTATTCATCCGCTTCGTGATCGCGCATTTCCTCGCGCTTGATCTTCTGCTCGTTGACATAAACGCGGTGCTGCAAACGGCACAGCTCCTGTGCGAGCGGATCGGGCAGGTGAATCTGGTCGAGGTCGTAGGACGGCACGCGCTGACCGTCAATCTTGACCACGCGGGCCTTAATGCCGACCACCGTCGAGTTGGGCGGGACTTCCTGCAAAACGACCGCATTCGCGCCGATACGGCTGTTATCCCCGACCGTGAACGGGCCGAGCACCTTTGCGCCGGTCGAAATCAGCACATTGTTGCCAATCGTTGGGTGGCGCTTGCCCGTATCGTGGCCCGTGCCGCCAAGGGTCACGCCGTGATAGATCGTGCAGTCGTCCCCGATCTCGGCAGTTTCTCCGATGACGATGCCCATGCCATGGTCAATGAACAGACGGCGGCCGATGGTCGCACCCGGATGAATCTCGATGCCAGTCATATGGCGGGCGAACTGCGAAAGCGCGCGCGCCAGAAAGAAATGCTTGTGTTTGTACAGCCAGTGCGCCTGACGGTGGTAGATCAGCGCATGAAATCCCTGATACAGCAGAAAGACTTCGAGTGTGGTGCGCGCAGCCGGGTCGCGGTCGCGGATGGAGCGCGCATCGTCAAGCAGCCCTTTGAAAATCATAAAACAATCATCCTATCAGAATAGTGTGAATTCGTGATATTATCCATTATAGTCGCATTGCGGGGAAAATTCAAACACTACATTGAATTCCGCGAAAAAAGTGGTATAATGATTAAAGAATGTCGATAAAGAGGTTTTGAAATTATGAAAATTACTGTCATGGGACTGGGCTATATCGGCCTGCCGACCGCGATCACACTCGCGGAAGCCGGTTTCGAAGTCTGCGGCTTTGATGTTAATGAGAAAACGATCGAAACCCTCAAGGGCGGTCACATCCACATTGTGGAGCCGGGTTTGCAGGAAGCGTTTGAAACTGCTGTGGCGCACGGCCATCTGCATTTCTCCAGCGAACTGGGCAAGTCGGATGTATTCTATATTGCCGTGCCGACCCCGTTCTATCAGGATGAAACGGGCAGCCACAAGGCTGATCTCAAGTATGTCGAGTCCGCGGGCCGCATGGCGGGCAAGGTGCTGGAAGCGCCTAATCTGGTGATTCTCGAGTCCACTGTGCCGCCGCACACCACCGAAATGCTCGCGCGCGTGCTTTCCGAGGAGTCCGGCATCGACATGGACAAGATCCATGTTGCGCACTGCCCAGAGCGTGTCATCCCGGGCAATATGATGTATGAGCTCAAGAACAACGACCGCATCGTCGGCGCGCGCACCCCGGAAGCTGCCGAGATGGCTGCGTCCATTTACGAAAAGGTGCTGGAAAAGGGCGTTGTCCACAAGACCGACGACCTGACCGCTGAGATGTGCAAGCTGACCGAGAACACCTTCCGCGATGTTAACATCGCATACGCAAACGAGCTGTCGGTCATCTGCGACAAGATGGGCATTGATGTATTCGAGCTGATTAAGCTCGCCAACTGCCACCCGCGCGTCAATATCCTGACCCCGGGCGTCGGTGTGGGCGGTCACTGCATCGCAGTAGACCCGTGGTTCATCTACGAGCAGTTCCCGGCGGAGGCCAAGGTCATTCTTGCCGCGCGTGAGCGCAACGAGAACAAGCCGCGCTTTGTGGCGGAAAAGGTTGTCTCCAAGATGGGTAAGGTCACCGATACGGTCGGCGTGCTCGGCCTGAGCTACAAGCCGGATGTGGACGACCTGCGCGAGTCCCCTTCGATCGAGCTGTGCCACATTTTGCAGGAAAAGGGCGTGAACGTCATCGCCTGCGAACCGTTTGCAAAGGACAGCGAAGTAAAGGGTATTCCAAACGTCTCCTTTGAGGAGGTTCTCGCCAAGGCGGATTATCTGGTGATTACGCTCGGTCATACTCTGTTCAAAGATAACAAAAAGTTGATTGCCGAGAAGCCGTATTACGACTGCGTCGGCCTGATGGAGTAATCATGCACAACACAAAACGGCACAGCAAACGCTGTGCCGTTTTTTTATGGAAACGGGCGTGGGTTTTGCGAGAAATTTGCGTAGATATAAATAGAAAGGATAGAGGAAAGGGGGCGGTGGCATGGACGAGAAAATCCTCGCGCTGCTTTCTGCGGGTGATGCGGAGGGCGTAACGCTGCTGCAAAAGCAGTACGGCCCGATGGTGCAGTACATCGTGCGCGGTATCCTGCGCGACGCGCAGGACACGGAAGAATGCGTCAGCGATGTGTGGCTGCATGTGTGGGAGCGGTTTGCAACATTCGACCGCGCAAAGGGCACGCTCGCTGCATGGATGACGGTCGTGGCGCGCAATGCGGCGGTCGATCGGCTGCGCCGCCGGCGCGCGCCGGATGAGACATGGGAGGAGCAGGCTGGGGCGTCTCCCTCGCCGGAGGAGGAAGTGCTGCGGCGCGAGCGCACACAGCTGTTGCAAAAGGTGGTGGACGCGCTCGGTGCGTCCGAACAGCTGCTGTTTTACCGCAAGTATTATTATTTGCAGTCCACCGCACAGATCGCGGCGGAAATGGGACTGACCGAGCGGGCGGTCGAGGGACGGCTGTACCGGCTGCGCCGCCGCCTGCAAAAAGCGTTGGGAGGTGACGCGCTATGACCGGACCGGAACGAGACGAATTTGACCGGATGATCGCGCAGGAGATCGCGGGAACCGTGCCATCGCAGGGCGTGGTGGAAGAGGTCAACCCGTGGCGCGAGCCGATCGGCCGCATCGTGTGGGGCTTAGTGCTGACCGGCATCACGCTTAATTTCCTGTATCTGGATTACCTGCTGCCCGCGGTGGGTGTTGTGCTGCAATATCTGGGCTTTCGCGCGCTGCGCCGCAATGGCGTGGAATTTCGGCTGGCGTGGCTGCTGTCCATCGTGCGGCTGATATGGGTGGGCGCGTTTCTGGTGCTGTCGGTCACGCCTTGGCTGCCGATAGGCGATCTGGATATGGCCCTCGGGCTCACAGGTATGCTCCTCCAGATCGTGCAGCTGCTGGCGCTGCGTGCCGGGCTGCGGCAGGTGTGCCGCACGGCGGGTATCGAACCGAAGAGCGACCCGCTCAAGGCGGCTGCATGTTGGGAAGGGTTGATCCTTGTGCTGGCGATTTCGCCGCTGGCGCACAGCTGGCTGGCAGCCATTCCGATGCTGATTGCCTTTGTGTGCATCGTGCGCGCACTGTTCCGGCTGGGCGAGACGATGGGCGAAGCGGGTTACTGCTTTACGGCCGCGCCCGTGCATCTGAACACAGAGGTGGTCAGATGGGGCTATCTTGGCGGCTGCTTGCTGCTGATGCTGGCCTTGAGCGCGTGCGTCAACCATCCGCGGCTGGATGACGCACCGATGGAGGAGCACGGGGAGAGCGAAATGCGGCAGCAGCTTTCTGATCTGGGTTTGCCAGACGAAGTGCTGGCCGACCTCACGGATGAGGACGTGCGCACGCTGGACGGCGCGTTTCATGTCGCTTGCTGCGCCGAGATGCTGGCGTTTGGTCCGGATGCGCAGAGCATGATACTGTGCGACCAGACCAACGCGCCCGAACGTGCGCCGGTCGAGCCGGAGATTCCCGCCGGCGCAGACACGATGATCGCGTCCACCTATTATATCGAGCTGCCCGATTACCGCATGGGGGTGCTGCACCGCCTTGCGTGGGTGCAGGGCAGCGCGTACTGGGGCGATGCGTTTTCTGCTTTCGAGGATAGCGATTATGGCTATAACCTGATTGGCGGGCGGCTGGTGTACGAAAAACGAGGGCAAACCTATGCCGCGCCCATTCCCGATCTGTCAGACAGTACTGTGACGACAACCAATATGTTCGGCACATACACCAGCAACCAGATCAGCGGCTTGGTCAGCTATCCGCTCGGCGCGGACAATTCGCGCGGCTATGTGCTCTATGTGATGTATCTGGACGAAAATCGCGTGTTTGGCGCTACGGGCATCAATTATTATCACGCTCCGCAGCCGTTTAACCTGCCGTACCGCACGCCGCGGGAACGCACGTTCGGCTGGAACGATCATGCGCGGTTGCAGCATTACACCAATTTCAATACGCAGTTGGAGCGCTCGGCAGCGGCAGCCTGACGGATTGTGACGATTTTGTGTTTTTGCTTGTATCGCTCTTTGAAAGGTGCTATACTGATAAAAGTCTGTTTTGATTACGCGATAAGGAGAGTTAGAATATGAGCAAAATGGTGCAGCGCGCCGTCGCGCTGGTTGTGATGCTGGTTGTCGTTATGGGCGGTACCATCTGGGGAGTGTCGAGCATGACCATCCACTATCAGCCGCTCGACAGCGGCGCGCCGGTCGTGATGACGGTCAACGGGGACGAGGTATGTGCGGATGAATATGCGGGCTATATGCTGTACAACATGGCGTATTATGCCAATATGTATGCGCAGTTCGGTATGACTGATGTCTGGAATGACGAATATGCAGCGGCAACACTCGGTTCGTCCATGCCGCAGGCTGCCAAGGACCAGTCGGTGTATGCGCGCGTGGTATTGCAGAAGTTTAACGAGTTGGGCCTCAAGCTGACCTACGATCAGGAAAAGCAGATGACCCAGCTGCGGCAGGATACCATTGATTCGATGGGCTATGACGCTTTTGCCAAGCAGATTGCAAACTTCGGCTTCTCGGATCAGAGCTACAACAACTTCATGTATATCAGCCAGTGCTACAATGCGCTCAATGAGTACTATTATGGCGAAAATGGTGCCAACGTGCCGAGCGACGAGGATTTGCGCCAGTATTTTGCGGATAACTACATCGCTGCCAAGCACATCCTGATCTCGACCGTGGATTCCACCACGGGTGAGACCATCCGCACGGACGAGGAAGCCAAGGCTGAGGCGCAGAAGATTCTCGACCGCATCAACGCGGGCGAGGACTATGACGCGCTGATGAACGAGTACAGCGAGGACCCGGGTCTGGCCGGCAATCCGGACGGCTACATCTTCACCGAAGGCGAAATGGTCACCGAGTTCTACGACGGCGCCAAGGCGCTGGCCGAGGACGAGGTGTCTGGTCTGGTCAAGTCGGACTACGGCTATCACATCATCAAGCGCGTGCCGCTGGATGTGGACGGCCAGTTCGAGAACTACAAGAGCTTGCTGACCACGGCGGTAGCCGGTACGATGGACGATCTGCTGACCCAGTGGATGCAGGAAGCGGACGTACAGACGACCGAAACCTATGACGAGATCACCTACCAGAACGTACGCGATTACCTGCCGGCAGAGGTGCAGGAGATCCTGAACGCACAGGACGCGGCATCTACGGATGATGCGGCGGCAACTGATGATGCAGCTGATGCGGCGACGACGGACGGCGCGGCTGCAGCGGATGACGCGGCTGCCGAAACTACAGACGCAGCAGAATAACGAGCTCACAACAAAAAAGGACGCCTTTTGGCGTCTTTTTTGTATTATTCCAGCGTCCACGCCAGCGGCGTGCGGCCAAAGAAGCTGTTGTGGAACAGGGTGAGCGCTGCCCAGGTCGCGCGGTCGGTCTCGCCGGTCTGGGGAAGCTGGAACACGCCCTGCGCGCGGCGCACGCTTTCTTCGGTGTCGGCGTCGTATTCGCCGGTGAGGGGAACGGGCAGCGCGTTTCCAAAGTGAGGCGTGGCCGTGCCCAGCATGAGCTGGAGCACAAAGACAGAGGGGCCTTTGTCGCCGCGTTTGAGCTTGGCATCCATGCCCGCCGGAAAAAAATCGACCGCGGCGGGCAATGCGTCAAGGTCGGTCAGGGCGCGGTACGCGGCGTAGATCGCCGTCCAAGTGGCGAAATCCGCCGTGCCGGTCACGGGCAGACGGCCGCGCCGCTGAAATTCCCGCACGGCGGCGGCGGTTTCACTGCCGAAAATGCCGTCGGGCGTCAGCGGCTGCACCGCACCCTGCTCCCGCTGAATGCGACGCAGAAACCGCTGCAAATCGTAAATATGCGTTCTGCGCTGACTGTCGGTATACATCAGTTGCTCGCCTCCTCTCCTACGGGATAGCCCGGATACTGCCCCTCGCTGGTCTGCGAGGATACCAGCACATCACGCGCAAGCAGGGCCATTTCTTCCCATGTCAGCGGCCCGATCGCGCCGGTAGCGGGCAGGCGGGAGATCGACTGGATCACCGAAACCGCGTTTTGGGTCGCGGGGCCGAAAATGCCGTCCACCGCAACGGATGGCACTTCGGGATAGCCGCGCGCGATGATGTTGATGAGTTCCTGCGCCTCGCGCACGGCTTCACCGCGCATGCCCTCGACAAGGAAGATATCCGGCAGACCGGCGACCTCGCCCAGAAAACCTTGATCGGGCTGCACGGCCAGCACGGACTGATAGGTGGACACCAGCGCGTTCCAAGTGCTGCGGCCAACGACACCGTCCACGGTCAGCCCCATCATGCGCTGATAGGCTTCGACGGCTTCGCGCGTGCGCGGACCGAAAATGCCGTCGATCTGGTTGACCTGCCAGCGCGGCAGCTGGTCGTAATATTCGCCCACAATAGCGAGAAAATACTGGAGTAGCTGCACGCCCGGGCCGGTCGCGCCTTCGCGCAGCGTTTCGGGGAACTGGCGCGAGATTTCGTCAAGCAGCAACCCTTCGCTGTCCAGCTCGGAGAGGCGCTTGACGTTGTTGTAGATGAACGCGATGCGGTACCATGTCGCGCGGCCGACGATGCCGTCCACGCCGAGGTTGAACTGCTGCTGGAACGCGCGCACCGCGCGCTCGGTGTCCGCATCGTAGATGCCATCCACCGGATAGATTTTCGGGATGTTGGGATAGTTGGTCGAAATGCGGTTGAGGCGGTTCTGGATGGTGCGCACCTCCTCGGACACATCGCCCAGCCGGAAGGTCACGCCCGGCCACGACCCGCCGAGGTTGGGCGCGATGGGTGCATTTCTCACAATATTGATATCATCTCCATAGTAATATCGCACAATTTCCTCCGCAGTCATGCCCTGCTCGGCCAGCGGCACTGTTCCCCATTGGCTCAGGCCGCCGGGACAGGTCACGGTCGTACCGTTGCAATATTGGGCGAACAGAGGCTCGATGGCGTTGCCGCGGGTCAGGTAGCTGTTGAACATATCGTCTACAATGGTGGAAATATTCTCGAAAATGTCGCGCCCGGGGACAAAGGACTGGTCATAGCGCGTGGAGTTGGTGATGTCGAAATCATATCCCTGCGCGTGGTACCATTCGGTGAACACGCGGTTGAGCGCATAGGAGATCTGCGCGTAGATGTTGGCGCGGATGGCTTCTTCCGGCCACGTCGGGTAGATTTCCGACGAAGCCACGTTCTTGATGTAGTCGGCAAAGGGCACGGTGATGTTCTGCGCGTCGGCTGAGGGCGGGCCTAAATGCACCGTGATGGTTTCCGGGATGGTCACCGGGGACTGGAGCAAAGCGGATCACTCCTCTGCATTGGGATTGGTTTGGTCGTGGTACAGCACCTGCGGCTCGCCCGTGGCGGTTAGGTCGGTCTGGGCGGAGAATTGGTTTTCCGGCAGCGGCGTGAGCGCCACGGGCAGCACGGCGGGCACGCCGGAAAACATGGTCACATGCAGCGCGGTGACTGGGGTGTAGCCCGGACGCGCGACTTCGACTGTATAGACCGCATAGGGCAGGCCGCCGTCCGGCGTCATGGAGTTGGAGCGCGGCGGGGTGGGCAGCGTCATGGGCGGCGTCATGCCGCCCGCGTCCGTGCGCACCGAGTAGAGCAGCTCGCGCGCGCCGGTCTCGTCCGCGGCGGTCGATACCGTGACCGAGGCGTCGGCCAGCGGCAGCGCGCCGAGTGCGGTCGTGACGACCACGCGCAGCACGGCAGAATCTTTTGTGGGATTGGGCATGGGCAAAACCTCCTTGTGGGGCGGGATGGGCGGCTGGATCATACCAGCCGCACCTTGTACTGCCGCAGCCAGCGGTCGATCTGGATGATGTAGGCGAAAATCTGCGGGGTGCGCATGAGCTGACCATACCACGGTTCCGCCAGACTTTCTGGCTTTTCCATAAGCGCTTGGACTGCGGCATGGTTAAACAGATGCGCGGCAATGGAGTCGCTGTCCTCAAAAATGCGGCGGACATAGTCCGCGCACAGGCGGGTATAGGCTGGGTGGAAGGTCTTGGGATAGGGACTTTTCTTGCGCAGGACGATTTCCTCCGGCAGTTCGTGCGCAAATGCGCGGCGCACAATGCCTTTTTCCCGGCCTTCCAGCGCCTTGAAATCCCACGGCATATTGTAGGCGTACTCCACAATGCGGTGGTCGCAGAAGGGCACGCGCACCTCCAAACCGGAATACATGCTCATGCGGTCCTTGCGGTCGAGCCGCGTTGCAGAAGGATACCGAATCATAAAAATCAGGAATATGTAAAAAATCCGTGAAAAAAAGCTATACAGCGCGCGCGAAAAATGTTATGCTTTTAAAAAGAACATATGAGGATGAAACGGACAAGGAAGAGCAAGAACATGGAACTTTTGAAAGAACGAATCAGGAAAGACGGCGTCATTAAAGAGGGAAATGTGCTGAAGGTGGATAATTTCCTCAATCACCAGATGGATATTGAGCTGTTCAACGAGATCGGGAAGGAATTCAAGCGGCGCTTTGCTGATGTCAAGATCGACAAGATCCTGACCATCGAGGCCTCCGGCATTGGTATTGCGGCGATTGCGGCGCAGTATTTTGGCGTGCCGGTGGTGTTTGCCAAAAAGTCGCAGTCGATCAATCTGGATGGCACCATGCTGTCCGCGCCGATCGAATCGTTTACACACAAGCGCAAGTATGAGGTCATTGTGGCCAGCCGGTTTTTGCAGCCTGGCGAAAATGTGCTGATTATCGACGATTTTCTCGCCAACGGCTGCGCGGCGATGGGTCTGTGCCAGATCATCGAAGCGGCGCACGCCAATGTCGCGGGCATTGGCATCGTTATTGAAAAGGGCTTCCAGTGCGGCGGCAAGATGCTGCGCGAAAAGGGGCTGCGCGTCGAGTCGCTGGCAATTGTGGACGGTATGGATGCGGCAACCCAGACCGTGCGCTTCCGGGACTGAGCAAAAATCAAACAAAACCGGCTCAAGCAGCCGGTTTTGTCTTTTGCGGCAAAGCGGATGCGGCGGCGCATTGCGTCAAACAAGACAAGAGAAGGCGCTTTGATAAGCGGTCTGTTGGCTTATTTGTAGAAAATGCGGGTTTGGGGCAAAAAAACAGCAAAAGCAGGTGGGAGCATGCGCCGGTTTTTGTTATAATAAAAACGCTTCATTTCACAAAACGGTAAGCAGGGAGGATAAAATGGAAAAAGAAAAGCAGCAAAACGGTGCGGCGTCGGAAAAGAAGTTTTTCGGACCGTATGACTTTCTTGCCAAGCTGCCGCTGGGACAGGCGATTCCGCTGGGCCTTCAGCACGTGCTGGCAATGTTTGTGGGCAACTTAACGCCCATCCTGATTATCACGAGCGCATGTGCCGCGATGAGCGACGCGGAGCAGTTCGCGGCGATTCAGGTATCGCTGTTGCAGAACGCGATGCTGATCGCGGGTATTGTAACGCTGGTGCAGCTGTTCGCCATCGGGCCGATCGGCGGCAAGGTGCCGATTATCATGGGCACCAGCTCGGGCTTTATCGGCGTGTTCCAGAGCGTGGCCAACGTCATGGGCGGCGGCATTCTCGCTTACGGCGCGATGATGGGTGCGTCCATCATCGGCGGCCTGTTTGAAGGCGTTCTGGGCTTCTTCCTCAAGCCGCTGCGCCGGTTTTTCCCTGCGGTCGTGACCGGCACGGTCGTGCTGTCTATCGGCCTGTCGCTGATCAGCGTAGGCGTTGCCTCGTTTGGCGGCGGCTCGGGCGCGAAGGACTACGGCTCGGTCGAAAACCTGCTGATTGCGCTGGCGGTGCTGGTGGTCATCCTGATCTTCAAGCACTGCACCAAGGGCGTGCTCAGCTACTCGTGCATTCTGCTGGGCATCATTTTCGGTTATGTGCTGTGCGCGGTGCTGCCGCTGTTCCTGTCCCCGACCGGCGTGACCGCCGAGGGCGTGGAGTACACAAAGGCGTGGGTGCTAAACTGGGACAAGGTGGCGCAGGCCAGCTGGTTTGCTGTGCCGGAGATTATGCCGGTGCCGATTGTGTTTGACGTGCGTGCGATTGCACCTGTCATGATTATGTTCATCGTCACCGCGGTCGAGACCGTGGGCGACATTTCGGGCGTGATGGAAGGCGGTATGGGCCGCGAGGCGACCGACAAGGAACTGTCCGGCGGCATCATCTGCGACGGTCTCGGTTCTTCTTTCGCCGCCATCTTCGGCGTGCTGCCTAACACCTCGTTCAGCCAGAACGTCGGTCTGGTCACGATGACCAAGGTTGTCAACCGCTTTGCGCTGGCGTGCGGCGCGGTGTTCCTCATTCTGTGCGGCCTGTTCCCCAAGCTGGCGGCGGTGGTGTCCATCATGCCGCAGAGCGTGCTTGGCGGCGCGGCGGTCATCATGTTCTCGTCCATCGTGATGAGCGGTATCCAGCTCATCACCCGTGAGCCGCTGACGGCGCGCCGTATGACCATCGTATCCGTGGCGCTCGGTCTGGGCTACGGTCTCGGCGCGAACAGCGCGGTGCTGGCCGGCCTGCCGCAGGCGGTGCAGCTGGTGTTCGGCGGTTCGGGCATCGTTCCGGCGGCGTTCGTTGCTATCGTGCTGAATATTCTGCTGCCCAAGGACAAACCGGCAGAAAACTAAGGTTTTGTGAAACGCAAAAGCTCCTCTGCATCAAAGCGGAGGAGCTTTTTCTATTCATTTGCTGCGCCGTAGTGATATACGCCGCGCAGACGGACCAGATAACAGATGGAGACCACAATGCCGAGCAGTTCGGCTGCGGGAACCGCCAGCCATACGCCGATTTCTCCCAGCAGGAAGGGAAACAGCAGCAGCATACCGACCAGAAACACCAGTGTGCGCGTAAAGGAGATGATGGCGGACACGCGGCCGTCTGAAAAGGCGGTGAACAGCGAGGACGCGAAAATGCTCACGCCCATGAACAGGAAGGAGACCGCGTAAATCGGGAAGCCCTCGATTGTGATGGCAAACACGCGGCTGTCGGTCGCGGTGAACAGCGCAAGGCACGGCCGGATGACGAGGAGCGACAGTACGGTGCAGAACACCGAGCACAGGAGCACAAAACCGATGCAGTAGCGGAACAGCCGCCGCAGCTGCGGCGCGTCCTGCGCACCGTATTTGTAGCTGAACACGGGCGCAACACCCATGGAAAAGCCGAAAAACACCGCGGTGAACACAAACTGGAAATACAGAACGATAGTGATGGACGCGACGCCGTCCTCCCCCCAGTAGTGCAGGAAAATCAGGTTGAACAGATAGGTCGTGATGGCGTTTGCGATGTTGGTGACCATTTCGGACGAGCCGTTGGCGCAGGCAAACAACAGCATGCGTCCGTCTGCGCGCGGGCGGACGAAAAACAGCGTGCCGCGCCGGTTGCACGAGAAAAAGATCAGTCCGACCACGGCGGGCACCAGGTAGCCCAGTCCGGTGGCGATGGCTGCACCCGCGATGCCCCAATGCAGGCGCGCGATGAACACATAATCCAGCACAATGTTGGTCAGACCGCCGCCCACGGTCGCCGCGAGGCCCAGTCCGGGCCGTCCTGCCGTGATGAACAGCGTCTGGAATGCGGTTTGCAGGAAAAACGCAGGCGAAAACAGCAGAAGAATACGTGCGTAGATGCGGCACAGGTCAAACTGTGCTTTGCTCGCGCCGAGCGCGGAAATAATCGGATCGAGTGTGAAAACGCCCGCCAGCAGGAACACCAGACTGACCGCAACCGACACCGTAATCAGGAAAGAAAAGTTGTGCCGCGCTTTGTCCTCCTCGCCTTCGCCCAGTTGCCGCGCGATGATCGCGCTGCCGCCCGAGGCGAGCATGATGCCCAGCGCCATTTCCAAGCAGTTGAGCGGATAGGTCATATTGACGGCGCTCAGTGCCAGCGTGCCGACATAGCGGGAGATAAACATTCCGTCCACAATGGTATACATGGAGAGAAAAACCATCATAATGATATTGGGCAGCGCAAAGCGCATCAGCGAGGGCAGGGTGAACTGCCGCGCCAGTGCGTTGTTTTCCGGCATGATCGCGCACCTCCTGTTGAAATTTGGTAAAAATCGGCCGGGGGTAAATTGCCTAAAGTATAGTATGATTTGAGAGCAAAGTCAAGCGGTATAAAGCACAAACGCGGTTTCTGTGGAAAAATCGTGGAAAGCGCTTTGGAAAACCTGCTTTCTATGATATAATGACTGCAAAGCAGACCGAAAAACCAACCATGACGGCAGGACAGCCGTGTGTAACCCAAGGCCAAAAGACAGGATACGGGAAAATGAGGACGGAAGGATGGGAAAGGTGCTTTCGATCAATCAATATGTGCGGGCGCAGAGCCTGGACGAAGCATATACACTTTGCCAGAAGAAAAATAATGTGGTGCTGGGCGGCATGCTGTGGCTCAAGATGCACCGGCGGCAGGTCGGCACGGCGATCGACCTGTGCGATTTGGGACTGGACAAAATCGAGGAAACCGAAACCGAATACCGCATCGGCGCGATGGTGCCGCTGCGCGCGCTGGAGCTACACGAAGGATTTGCCAAACTCACGCAGGGCGCGATGGAGGAGGCGGTCAAGCACATTGTCGGCGTGCAGTTCCGCAACTGCGCGACGCTCGGCGGCAGCCTGTGGGGCCGGTTCGGCTTTTCCGATGTGCTGACGCTGTTCCTCGCGCTGGACGCGCGGGTAAAGCTGCATCATGCGGGCGAAATGCCGCTTGCGGACTTTGCGGCGCTGCCGCGTACGACGCGCGATATCCTCACTGAGGTCATCGTGCCAAAGACGGCACGGCGAGTGGTGTACCTGTCGCAGCGCAACATTTCGACCGATTTCCCCGCGCTGACCGTGGCGCTTGCCGCGCAGGGCGGGGCGTACACCTGCGTCGTTGGCGCGCGCCCCATGCCTGCGGCCGTGTTCGCGGACGACAAGGGATTGCTTGCGCAGGGCATCACCGAGGAAAGCGCGCGCGCCTTCGCGGAGGATATCGCGTCCCGCGCAGCGCTCGCCGGCAATATGCGCGGCAGCGCGGACTATCGGCGCGAGATCTGCAAGGTGCTGGTGCGCCGCGCGGCGCTCGCACTGGCAAAGGAGGGCTAAGGCATGGAGATCAAACTGACACTCAACGGCAAGCCGCTGACCGCCGAAATTGACGCGGATACACTGCTGATTGACTTTGTGCGCGCGCATGGCTGCTATTCGGTCAAGCGCGGCTGCGAAACCGCAAACTGCGGCCTGTGCACCGTGCTGATGGACGGCACGCCGGTGTTATCGTGCAGCGTGCTGGCAGCGCGCGCGGCAGGCCATCAGGTGCAGACGCTCGAGGGTTTGCAGGAGGAAGCAGAGAATTTTGTCGGCTTTATCGCCGATCAAGGCGCGGAGCAGTGCGGCTTCTGCAACCCTGGCTTTGTGATGAATACGATCGCGCTTCTGCGCGAAAATCCCGACCCGACCGACGACGAAATCCGCGCCTATCTTGCGGGCAATCTGTGCCGCTGTTCGGGCTATGAGGGCCAGCTGCGCGGCATCCGCGCCTATCTGGACAGTCGAAAGGGGGAGGCATGATGGCGGAGACGAATTTTCGCGTGGTGAACAAGGCCGTGCGCAAAAAGGACGCAATGCAGCTGCTGCTGGGCAAGCCCGCCTATGTGGACGACGTGACCCCACATGACTGTCTGATTGTCAAGGTGCTGCGCTCTCCACACGCGCACGCGCTGATTGAAGAGATCAACACGGATATTGCGCGCAAAGTACCGGGCGTCGAGTGTATTTTCACTTACAAGGATGTGCCGCAGAAGCGGTTCACCATGGCGGGGCAGACCTTCCCCGAGCCGTCGCCCTATGACCGGCTGATTCTCGATCAGCGCGTGCGCTTTGTGGGCGACGCGGTGGCGATTGTCGCGGGCGAGAGCGAAAAAGCGGTTGATAAGGCGCTCAAACTCATCAAAGTGAAATATCAGGTGCTCGAGCCGGTGCTCGACTTCCACACGGCGAAGGATAACAAGATTCTGGTGCATCCCGAGGACAACTGGCGTTCGCTCTGCCCGGTCGGGGCGGATAATCAGCGCAACCTGTGCGCGAGCGACACCTGCGGCGACAGGGATGTGGACGCGGTGCTGGCGGATTGCGACGAGGTCGTGGAGCACACCTATCATACCAAGGCTTGCCAGCAGGCGATGATGGAGACCTTCCGCACCTATACCGAGATCGACCACTACGGGCGGCTACACATCATTTCCTCGACGCAGATCGTGTTCCATGTGCGCCGCATCATCGCAAACGCGCTGGACATCCCGAAAAGCAAGATTCACGTGGAAAAACCGCGCATCGGCGGCGGCTTCGGCGCAAAGCAGTCGGTGGTCGCTGAGGTATATCCCGCGCTGGTGACATGGAAAACCGGCAAGGCGGCGAAAATGATCTATTCCCGCGAGGAAAGCCAGATCGCGGGCTCGCCGCGGCACGAAATGGAAGTGCATGTGCGCGTTGGCGCGAACAAGGACGGTGTCATCCGTGCGATTGACGTATACACCCTGTCCAACACGGGTGCGTTCGGGGAACATGGCCCGACGACGGTCGGCCTGTCCGGACACAAGTCCATCCCGCTTTACACCGGCAACCTCGAAGCGTTCCGCTTTGCCTACGATGTGGTATACACCAATGTGCAGGCGGCGGGCGCGTATCGCGGCTACGGCGCGACGCAGGGCATTTTCGCGGTCGAAAGCGCGGTCAGTGAACTGGCTGACCGATTAGGTATTGACCCGGTCGCCATCCGCGAGCGCAATATGGTGCGCGAGGGACAGGTCATGACCGCGTATTATAATGAGCAGGCGAACGCCTGCGCGCTCGACCGCTGCATGGCGCGCTGCAAGGAGCTGTTCGGCTGGGATGAGAAGTATCCCGTGCGCGACATGGGGAACGGCAAGGTGCGCACCGCGGGCGTGGCGATGGCGATGCAGGGCTCGGGCATCTCGGGCGTGGATGTCGGTTCGGCTACGATCAAGCTGAGTGACGAAGGCTTCTACAACCTGTCGATCGGTGCGGCGGATATGGGCACGGGCTGCGACACCATTCTGGCGCAGATGGCGGCTGAGTGCTTAGATTGCTCGGTGGATGATATCGCAGTGTTCGGCGCGGATTCAGATGCATCGCCCTATGACTCCGGCTCGTATGCGTCTTCGACGACCTATGTCACCGGCAAGGCGGTCGAAAAGGCGTGCGCGCAGCTCAAGGAAAATCTGTGCAAGGTTGCGGCGGACATGCTGGGCTGCGGCACGGACGAGGTCGAATTTGCAGGCCGCACGGTGAAAAAGCTCGATGGCACGAGCGAAGTCTCGCTGTTTGACATCGCCACCAAGTCGATGTGCGGCAACGAAACCGTCGTGCAGGCGACCGCTTCGCATTCGTCGCCCGTCTCGCCCCCGCCGTTCATGGTCGGCATGGTCGAGATCGAGCTGGACAAGGAGACCGGACAGGTGGACGTGGTGGATTACGTCGCGGTCGTGGACTGCGGCACGCCGGTCAACCCGGCGCTGGCCCGCGTGCAGACCGAGGGCGGCATCGTGCAGGGTATCGGCATGGCGCTTTTCGAGGATGTGACCTATGAGCCGACCGGCCGCATCGCGGAAAACTCCTTTATGCAGTACAAAATCCCGACGCGGCTGGATATGGGCAAGCTGCGGGTGGAATTTGAGTCCAGCTATGAGCAGAGCGGCCCATTCGGCGCGAAGTCGATCGGTGAAATCGTGATTAACACCCCGTCGCCCGCGCTGGCGCACGCCATCGCACACGCGACCGGCGTTTGGCATCGTGAATTGCCGATTACACCGGAAAAGGTGCTCTGGGGCATTCAGAAGGGGCAAGAATGAAGCATATTCTGTTTCTGGCATCGGGTAACAGCCGACGTTTCGGGGAAAATAAGCTGCTCAAAGTGCTTTCCGGCAAGCCGCTTTACCGGCATGGGCTGGACACACTGGCAGAACTCGTGCGCGAGCGGGAGGACTGCACATTGGCCGTGGTTTCCCGCTATGCGGCAGTGCGCGCGGGCGCGCAGGCGCTTGGCGTGCGCGCGGTGGACAGCCCGGAGAGTGAAAAGGGCCTGTCTTATACCATCCGCGCGGGACTGGATGCGCTCGACTTGCAGGACGGCGATTTTATCGTGTTCGTCGTGGCCGATCAGCCATATCTGACCCAAAAGACGGTCGCGCGTCTGCTGGACGCGGCTGCGCCCGGCGTGCGCATGGCGCGCGTGGTGTTTGGCGAGCGGCGCGGCAACCCCAACCTGTTTTGCGCGGCGTTGGCGCCCGCCTTGCGCGGGCTCGAGGGCGATGAGGGCGGCCGGGAACTGCTGCGCGGCGCGGACTGTGTAACCGTGCAGGCAGGAAGTGAGCGCGAACTATACGATGTGGATACAGTATCCGACTTAAACGGATGAAGTAAGGCCCGCCGCAGAAGTTTTCTTCTGCGGCGGGCTTTTTGCAATCAATCGCCGTATGACGCGTGGAATACCACTTCGATGGTGTCCTCCTCCACCATCACCCGTTCGATCGCCGCTTTGGCGATCAGCTTTTTCTCTGCGATGGTGTAGGACGGCCACTCTGTCAGTACGGCGGCAAAGAACGGTTCGAGATCGGCGGGCTGGCTTTGATACAGCAGTGCGGCGCGCTGCGCCGTGCAGGCGTGCAGTTCGTCGTTTTCCTGGTGAATTTGCGCTGAGATAATATGTATCACGTCTGGCTCGCGGATGTGGGCGAGGTTTTGCGTCAGCTGTCGGATGGCCTCTTCGTGCTGGGCGATGGCGATTTCCAGCTGATTGACCTGTGTGTTGCGCCGCTGCGGCACTTGGAGCGGTATTGCGCGGTAGCTTTTCAGAAAGTGCAGCAGCCGGGCCTCCACCGCGCCCTCGATCTGCTCAAGCGTGATGGTCTTGATGCGGCCGGGGCAAATCGCGCCGCCGCGCTTGCGCCCGCCGCAGTTGATATAGTGTCCGCGCATGCCGGCGGGTTTGTTGACGACCGTGATGGCGTAGCCGCATTTGGCGCATTTCATCAGTCCGGAAAGCCAGCTGTGCGAGCCGGAACCGCTGCTTTTGAGCGCCCGGTTCCGGTCGAGCTTGCGCTGCACATCCAGCCAGAGCGCCGCGTCGATCAGTCCTTCGTGTGGGGCAAGCGTGATGCAGCAGGCGGACAGATCGTTGCATTTGCGTCCGGTTGGCACGGCGGCGCGCGGCGCGTAGCAATAACAGCCGCGCCACTGGTCGTAGGCTTCGATCGGGTCATTCATGGTGGCGCCCTTGCCTTGCAGATAACGGTAGACCGCCGCGTCCGCCCGCACAAACGCAGGATTGCGCAGCAGACGGCCGAGCGGCAGCGTGGACCAGCTGCCGCCGCGCGCGGTGCAGTGCCCGTGAGCATTGAGCCATCGCACCAGCGACCCCAGCGTTTCGCCCTCCTGCGCATAACGCGCATAAAGCGCGGCCATCAGCGCGGCTTGCTCGGGGTGCGGGACATAACAGGCGGTGTGTTTGCCGCCGACAAGCGTTTGCCCTTTGGCAAAGCCGAACGGCGGGCGGCCGCCCAGATACATACCGGTTTTCGCGCGGGCAAAATAGTTGTCGGTCACACGCCGCTGGATAGTTTCGCGCTCAAACTGCGCAAACACCATCATGATCTGCGCCATGACCGTGCCGGAGGGGCTGTCGTCGAGCGTGATGCCCTCGGTGACCGACTGGAAATGCACGCCCTTGGCGGACAGACGGCTGCACAGGCCGGTAAAGTCGTGCACCGAGCGGCTGATACGGTCGAGCCGGTAGACCAGAATTTTGTCGATGAATCCGTTTTCCGCGTCGGCCAGCAGCTGCTGTAAGGCCGGACGGTCGATATTTTTGCCCGAAAAGCCCTTATCGGTGTAGACCTTGCAGCCTGCCAGCTCGCGCGCGGTCAGCGCGTCGCGGCAAAGCTGCGCCTGTTGCTCGACCGAAATGCTGTCCGCCCGTTCGACCGATTGGCGGGTGTACACGGCGACCATGCAGCGTCCTCCTTTCCTGTGGAATGCGCGGGTGGTTACGAATTGGGCAGCGGGCGGTCAAATCCCTGACGGATGCGCGCGATCTGTGCTTTGAGCGCGCCCGGCGTGAGTGCCGCGCTGCCGGTGGAAACGGTTGCGGTGGTGGTCATCGGAAAACGCCTCCCTTATTGTGGAAAATAGGAAAATAAACCGTCGATTGTTCTGGCATTTTTGTGCTGGTTTGATATAATACAGAGTATAGGCCGATGCGAAACCGGTCTGGTAGGAGGAAAGATTGTGGGGAAACGGGCTTATGTCCCGTGTGCGGTTTGGGAAAGCGGTGCGCTATGAAAGAGCGAGTCAAAAGCGGAAGCCTGCTGTTGCTGGCAATCATCGGGATTTTGCTGATTGCATTCTCCCTTTATGGGTTGTTTTCGCAGCTTTGGGCGAAATGGAACGACGGCAGAGAAGATGAGACCGTGCAAACAGAAAACGTGCAGGAAGAGGCATTACCGGACGAAGAAATGCAGGCGCAGCCAATCGCGCCGACAGACAGCGCCGATGTGCCGGCTCCGGAGGAGGAGCTGTACCAGCCGGGGGACAATCCGGATATTGATGCGGCGATCCGCGAGGAACTGAACCGGATTTTGAACGAAACCGCCTTTTCCTATCACAATGATACGGGCAGGAACAAAGGATATGCGGGTGAACACCGCGCCAGCTTCACCAATCAGACCGACGTGGATTTCGGCACGATACAGCTGGAGATTTCCCTGTATAAACTGGACAACCCGCGGCAGTATGGGGATGATGCGACCATTCCGGACGAGCCGCTGGAGGTACATAACGCCTATGTTGGGCCGCTGGCTGCAGGGGAAACCGTTCCCCTCTCCTTTACATCGGATACAGACGACTATAACTACTTCCTGTTCGGCTACGGTTATACCTTGGAGGAGTAGATGATCGGCTGCGGTATCCTTGTGCAACGCTTCCTTCGAGCAGGGTTGCCATAAACCAGTCCAGATTGAGCACGAACATTTCGCGCATGCGCGCGTCCTTTTTGCTGTCGGTCGGCAGCTTTTCGGCGCGGCGGCAGGTGGCGAGATAGTGCTCGCGGACAAATTCCGCGCCGTCCCGCACGATGCCGGGTGCGAGCAGGCCGAGCCGCAGATCGACCGAGCGCGACCACGGGAAGGTGTCCTCAAACAGGATTTCCTCGCGGTGGTACCACGGGTAGCCGCCGAACAGCTCGTCGGCGCACTCGCCGGACAGGCACACGGTCGTGCCGCCCTGTTTGACTGCCGCGCAGAACAGCAGCAGCGAGGAGTCCACGTCCGCCATGCCGGGCAGGTCACGCGCATCGGTGGCAGGCAGCAGCGCGGCGCACAGGGCATCGGGTTCGATGACGACGTTGTGATGCCGTGTGCCGAGCGCATCGACCATCATCTGAATGAATTCGTTATCGCTGTTGGGCTGGAAGCTGTTTTTGGTGAAATATTTGTCGTTGTCGCGGTAGTCAACCGACCAGGTGTGCAGCGTTTCGCCGCGGGCGGCGTAGGTCTTGGCGGCCAGCATGGAGAGGATGGAGGAATCCAGCCCGCCGGAAAGAAAGCAGGCGAGCGGGACATCGGACACCAGCTGCCGCTGCGCCGCATCGCAGATCAGCTCGTGCGTGCGTGCGATTGTGGTTTCCAGATCGTCCGGGTGCTCGTGCGCTTCCAGCTTCCAATAGGTGCGGTCGGCATAGCCCTCGGGCGTGAGTTCGGCATAATGTCCGGGCAGCAGGGAGTCGATCTGCCGGAACACGCCGGACGCGGGCGGGCGCGCGGGGCCGAGCAGCAGCACAGCCCGCAGACCGTCCTCATCGACTTCGGGCTCGACCGCGGGGTGACACAGCACCGCGCCGATGGTAGAGCCGAACACAATGCCGTCCTGTAAGCGCGCGACGAACAGGGGCTTGACGCCCAGCCGGTCGCGGCACAGCACGAGCCGCCGCTCCTTCTTTTGCCAGATGGCGAACGCGAAAATTCCGTTGAGACGCTCGAACGCATCCGTGTCCCATTCAAGGAAGGCGTGCAGCAACACCTCAGTGTCCGAATGGCCGCGGAACGTATGCCCGCGGGCTAATAGGTCTTTTCGTATTTCTTCGGTATTATATAACTCTCCGTTATATACCAGCACGGTATTCCCGTCCGGCGCGTACATGGGCTGCGTGCCGCCGTCGGGGTCAATGACGGTCAGGCGGCGGTGGACGAGCACCGCGTCCGCATCCTGATAGTCGCCCTCTGCATCCGGGCCGCGCGGCGTCAGGCTGCGCTGCATGCGCTTTGCCGCTGCGGCATAGCGGCGCGCGTCGTGTTCATAATCGACAAAGCCGCCGATTCCACACATATTCTTCTCCTCCTTTATATGATAGCCTTCCTTGCTTATTATGCGGAAGAGGCGCGGAATATGAGAAAAAACCACTGGGATACCGCTTAGGATATCGCGCGTGTTTATACAAAAAGGAGACAAAAGCGCAGATTCCACACAGGGTAAAAACACGGCGCGGCAATGGAAAAAAACGGGTCGAAAATCTCGGGTAAAAGTCTGTTAAATCCTTGACATATTCCCGGCAAACGATATAATATAAATAGACATGCTCCAAAGTAGGGTGTTGGCTCACAACGCAGCGCTGCGGCCCATGGGCATCGGGCGCTGTGTTTTTCTGTACACCCGCGAATATTTTTTGGGAGGTATATGGCATGGATTTTAGGCTTACAAAAGAAGAAGCACTGTTCCAGAAGATGTGCCGTGAGTTCGCGCTTAACGAAGTTGAGCCGATCGCAGCCGAGATCGACGAGCAGGAGCGCTATCAGGAAGAGACTGTCCAGAAGCTGATGAAGTACGGCCTGATGGGCATTCAGTTCCCCAAGGAAGTCGGCGGTTCCGGCGGTAACTACATCTGCTACTCGATCGCGATCGAAGAGATGAGCCGCGTTTGCGGTACCACGGGCGGCATCATGTCCGCACATGGCACTCTGGGCGCTTGGCCGATCTACGCATTCGGTACCGAAGAGCAGAAGGAAAAGTGGCTCCGCCCGCTGATCGAGCCCAAGGAAGGCGCAAAGATCGGCGCATTCGGCCTGACCGAGCCGAACGCGGGCACCGACTCCGCTGCACAGCAGAGCGTTGCTGTTAAGCAGCCGGACGGCTCCTACATCCTCAACGGCACTAAGGTGTTCATCACCGGCGGCGGCCGCGCGGATACTTACGTTGTTTTTGCTATGACCGATAAGACCAAGGGCAACAAGGGCATTTCTGCCTTCATCGTTGACAAGGACGACCCGGGCTTCTCCATCGGCAAGATCGAGCACAAGATGGGCATCCGTGGTTCTCAGACCGCTGAGCTGATCTTTGAAGACGTGCATCTGCCGGCTGACCGTCTGCTCGGCAAGGAGAACGGCGGCTTTAAGATTGCTATGATGACGCTGGACGGCGGCCGTATCGGTATCGCTTCTCAGGCACTCGGCATCGCGCAGGGCGCTCTGGACAAGGCGATCCAGTACATGAAGGAGCGCGTTCAGTTCGGCAAGACGCTGGACAAGTTCCAGGGCCTGCAGTGGATGGTAGCCGATATGTACACCCAGATCGACGCTGCCCGTCTGCTCGTTCGCCGCGCTGCGTTCAACCACGACGTTGGTCTGCCGTTCACCAAGGAAGCTGCTATGGCTAAGCTGTACGCTTCTGAGGTTGCAATGGACGTTACCACCAAGTGCGTTCAGATCTACGGCGGCTACGGTTACATCCGTGAGTACCCGATGGAGCGCATGATGCGTGACGCCAAGATCACCGAGATCTACGAGGGCACTTCTCAGGTTCAGAGAATGGTCATCGCTGGTCAGGTTCTGCGCTAAGTAAAGGAGGAAAACTGAACTATGAAGGCTATTGTTTGTGTAAAGCAGGTTCCGGATACCTCCGGTAAGGTTGCAGTCAATCCCGACGGCACTCTGAACCGCGCATCCATGGAAACCATCACCAACCCGGACGACCTCAACGCGGTTGAGGCTGCTCTCAAGCTCAAGGACGAGACCGGCTGCAAGGTCGTTGTCATCACCATGGGCCCGGCACCGGCCGAAGGCATGCTCCGCGAGCTGCTCGCACGCGGCGCGGACGAGGCGGTTCTGGTTTCCGCTCGTGAGTTCGGCGGTTCCGATACCTTTGCTACCTCCCAGATCCTCGCGGCTGCCGTCAAGAAGGTTGGCCTTGAGGACGACGATATCGTATTCTGCGGCCGTCAGGCTATCGACGGCGACACCGCGCAGGTAGGCTCCCAGATCGCGGAGAAGCTCGGCATCCCGCAGATCTCCTACGCTGCCGACATCAAGAAGGAAGGCAACACCGTCACCGTTAAGCGTATGCTCGAGGACGGCTACATGACCATCCAGTGCAAGACTCCCTGCCTGCTGACTTGCATCAAGGAACTGAACGTTCCGCGTTACATGTCTCTGGGCGGCATTATGGATTGCTACTCCAAGCCGGTAACGGTTTATGATTACAATACCCTCAAGGACGATCCGCTGATCGATACCACCACCATCGGCCTGAAGGGTTCTCCCACCAATATCTTCAAGTCCTTTACGCCCCCGCAGAAGGGCCAGGGCAAGATGCTCGAAGGTGCTGACAAGGCTACCTGCGAGACCCTCGCAGCTGAGCTTCTCAAGAAGCACATCATCTGATCGAAAGGAGAAACTATAATGGCTGAATTCAATAACACCAACCTCGCCGATTTTTCCGGCGTATGGGTATTCTGTGAGCAGCGCCAGGGCAAGTTGCAGCCGACCGTGCTGGAGCTGATTTCCGAGGCGCGTAAGCTGGCGGACGATATGGGCACGGAAGTTTGCGGCCTGCTGCTGGGCGGCAAGGGCGTAGGCGACGCAATGGCCAAGGAACTGGGCGCTTACGGCGCGGACAAGGTTCTGGTTGCGGAGGACGACCGTCTCGAGACCTACACCACCGATGCATATGCAAAGGTGATTTGCGATACCGTTATGGCCAAGAAGCCGGAGATCATGCTGATCGCGGCAACCAACATCGGCCGTGACCTCGGCCCGCGCTGCGCAGCTCGTCTGCACACCGGCCTGACCGCAGACTGCACGCACCTCGACGTTGACGTTGAGAAGTACGCTGCTTTCCTGCAGGAATCTTCCACCCTGCCGCAGGCACAGATTGACGCGCTCGATCGTGCTGACCGCAACCTGAAGATGACCCGTCCGGCATTCGGCGGTCACCTGATGGCGACCATTATCTGCCCGCGCTTCCGTCCCCAGATGGCAACCGTTCGTCCGGGCGTTCTGAAGAAGGGCGAGTACGACGAGGCGAAGGCAAACGCTGTTGCAGTCGAGAAGGTTGACGTACAGCTGTCTGACGCAGACCTCCAGACCAAGGTTCTGGAAGTTGTCAAGGAAGCCAAGGAACTGGTTGACCTGACCGGCGCTGACGTAGTCGTTTCCGTTGGCCGTGGTATCTCCAAGGACGTTGAGACTGGCATCAAGCTGGCAGAAGAGCTGGCTGGCCTGTTCGGCGGCGTTGTCGGCGGTTCCCGTGCGGCAATCGACTCCGGCTGGCTGACTGCTGACCATCAGGTTGGTCAGACCGGCAAGACCGTACATCCGAAGCTGTATGTTGCGCTGGGCATCTCCGGTGCGATCCAGCACAAGGCTGGCATGCAGGATTCCGAGTGCATCGTAGCGGTTAACAAGTCTGACTCCGCTCCGATCTTCGACGTAGCGGACTACGGCATCTGCGGTGACCTGTTCAAGGTTGTTCCGATGATGATCGACGCGATCAAGGCTGCGCAGGCTTCCAAGTAAGCCCAAGCGCTGACGCGATCAGATTTCGCACTCAAATGCATATAATAAACGAGCCTGTCCGAATGGACAGGCTTGTTTTTTGCTAATGAGGGTAGTGGGTGCACTTATCATATAGAAAAAGCAAAACGCCTGAAAGCGAATGAACCGCTTTCAGGCGTTATTGTGTTCCGGAATACCGGATTTGGTTAGGTATTTCGCGTCTATGCTAAACAATTAGCCCTGCGAAATAGCGCCTACCGGGCAGGTACCTGCGCAGCTGCCGCAGTCGATGCAAGCGTCCGGATTGATCTCGTACTTGCCGTCGCCCTCAGAAATAGCGCCTACCGGGCACTCGCCCGCGCAGGAACCACAGCTGATGCAAGCGCCACTGATAACATATGCCATTGGTATTGCACCTCCATTTGAATTTACACATTTATTGTAACACAAGAATGAGAAAAAGCAACAAAAAGCAGAGGTTAGCAATGGTTAACTTTTGGCGGGTAATAGGGAAAGTCAGAAAATAAAAAACTTT